>CAZXHG010000107.1:0-31258 GCA_964639985.1 uncultured Rickettsiales bacterium | reverse complement strand
ACCAGTGCTCCAAGGGCCTGACCTGCCAGGGCAGCGTCTGCACCTACTAGGAACCAGCCGGCTCCTCTTCCTCTCCCGCGACCTCCCCCGCCCCACCGACAGCCTCCACATCGACCGCAGCCTCGCCTGCTCCCGCGGCCTCGGCCTCCGCCCCGGCCTCCTGCGGCGTCGGCGGCTGCCCGCCGATGGTCAGGTAGAGGGCAGCGGCAGCGCGCACCACCACGTGGGGATCCGGATCGGTCAGCGCGGCGCGCATGCGCTCGGCCGTGCCATCCGCGCAGGAGGAGGCCAGGGGGCCGACCGCGGCCTCGCGTACGAGCGCGGCGTCGTCCGCCATCAGCTCCTCGGCCAGGGGCAGGTACGGGTTGGGCTGCAGCGAGAGCATGGCGTGCAGCAGGGAGAGCTTCTCCTCCATGCCTCCGCCGTCAGCGTGCACCCGCAGGACATCGAGGGCTGACGGATCGGCGGAACCGGCCAGCGCCCGCGCCGCAGCCATGCGCACCCCCTGCTCCGCGTCATCCAGCAGCGCCAGCAGCACGGGGTCGCCCGCGCCGTGCACCAGGTAGCGGGCCAGCTCCGTGCGCACGAACACGTCCGGATCGACGGCTGCGGCCCCGACCACCTCGGCGGGTAGGGGCAGGACCGGCGCGGTCAGGGTCAGCAGGGCGCGGCGTTCCGGGAACCCCGCGGTCGCCCAGCAGGCCGTGTTGCAGTCTCCCCGACCCACCCGGTCCGCGAGCGTGAGCAGGGGAGCGTCGCCGGGAGGCGCGGTCGGTGTGGGCTCCCCTTCCTCGACGTCGAGGGAAGCCGGATCCGGGGGCTGCGGCCCGGCCAGGGCGTCCACCAGGGGAGAGCGGCCGCGGATCGACGCTCGCAGCTCGGCGCCAGCCCCCGGTTCGAGGCGGGTGGACACGGCCAGCCAGGCCACGAGTACGGCCGGGTCGGCCTCGCCGGGCATCGGTCCAGGGAGCGTGGCCAGGTCGATGCCTGCACCCGGGGAGAGCACGGCCTCCAGGGTCCCGCGGCGCACCCGGGCCGTGGGATCGTGCAGCGCGCCGTGCGCCATGGGCTGGCCGGCCGCGGGCTCGTGGTTGGCGAGCCGCAGGGCTGCCCGCGCGGCGGCGAGCCGGACCTCGGGGGCGGCCTCGTCGAGGCCCGCCTGCACGATGGGTGCGGCCGCGGCGCCATACCGCCCCGGCATGGCGTCCATCACGCCGATCACGGTCTCGCGTCGCGGGGCGAGGAAGACCGGCGAGGACTCGGACGCGGTGTACCCGTCGAGGACGGAGGCGAAGAAGGTCGGATCGGCCACGGCGTCCGTCGCACACCGGGACAGCGGGGCGTAGTCGGCGACCGTCCAGTCTCCACCCCCGCCGAGCACGACCTCGACCAGGATCTCGGGGTGCGGCTGGCCCAGGACCTCGGTCATGCGCCAGTACTCGGCCGCCGCCGCAGCACGCTGGTCGAGCTCCAGCCGGATGGCGACCTTGTACGTCCAGCCGTCGAGGCTGTCGGGGTGGCGGCCCAGGTAGCGCTCGAGGTAGTCCAGCGCCTGGCGGTGCTGGTAGCTGCCCACCAGCCACTCCACGCGGTCGACCATGCGCTGGTGATGGCTGGCGCAGCCGACGAACAGCGGTGCAGCCAGCAGCAGGCCGGCGGCACAACACAGGAGTCGGATGGGGGTGGCGCGGTGTCGGGGGCAGGTGTCGTCGTCGGTCACGGCGTTCTCCGGTCGACCATGGTACACCGCTTCCCGTGCCGTCGGGGGTGGGGCATCATGGGCAGCAGGATGACCCGCCGCATGCTCGATCCCCTCCGCCGGCCCCGCGGCCTCGCGCCGCCGCTGGCGCTCGCGTGTGCCCTGGTCGCCGGTTGCGCCGAAGGGCCGGAGCCGCCGCCGATCCCGGACGCGGATCTCACCCCGGCCGACGAGGTGAGCGGCGCGTTCGGGCTGATCAACGTGATCGAGGCTGGCGCGCGCGCCGAGGTGCACGCGGTGTTCGCCGAGCAGCTCCCGGCGAGCGGCGTGATCGACGGGCTGGCGTGGCTCGGGGCCGGGGATCCCGGAAACGGGTACTGGGTGCAGCCGGAGTTCCTCGGCGAGTTGCTGCCCGTGGCAGAGCTGGCAGCGGACCTGCAGTGGACCGACGACCGCTACCTCGACGTGGGCGAGGAGCTGACCGTGGCCGGCGTGGCCGCATCGCGCGTCACCGAGTGGCAGGACCCCGACGGTTTCCACACGGCGAACCTGGTGTTCTATCGCGACGACGGCGACGTCACGGCCGACCAGCTCGGCACGATCACGACCATCGGCTTCAGCTGGCCCGGCGGCGAGGACGTTGACGCGGAGAACCGGCCCGGGGCGGTGACCCGGGTCGAGCCCATGGAGCTGGCGAGCCACGACCCGGCCGTGGAGCACCTGTGGTTCGAGGGCACCGACCTGGACCTGTCCTGGATCGGCGCGGTCGACGGCGAGGTGCTGGTGACGCTGCTGGGGGACCTGTCGTGGCACCAGGTCCGCCTCGAGGGGGGCGAGACGGCCAACCTGCCCGCGGCGACCCTGGCCGAGGCGGTGTCCGACCGCTTCGAGGTCAGGATCGCGCGCGTCGCCGTGGCCGCCGTCGAGGCTGGACCCGGACAGGTGGTGTATCGCTTCCATCGCGAGCAGCGCCTCCAGTTCGTTCGCAGCGGCGTGCTCACCGTGGAACCGGATGTGCTGCGGCTGGGGGAGGTGACGCAGCTGACGGTGGCGCACCACGACGGCACCTTCGTCCAGGACGAGACGAGCTTCGAACTCGGCGCTGGCGTGGTGGTCGATGAGGTGGACGTGCCGGACGGGGAGGGGACGACGGCGCTGCTGGCGGTGACCGTGCTGGAGACCGCGGAGACTGGCGCGCACGACATCACGGCCACGACCGCGGACGAGACCGTGGTCTCCGAGCGCATGCTGACCGTGTTGCTCCCGCCGGCCGAGACGTGCGAAGAGGCGTTCCTCCTGCCCGGCGACGGTCTGTACCACGGCCGGCTGGCCGGCGGTGTGGATGACTACACCGCGCCCGATGCCTGCCCGGGCAACCTTGCCGCCGGGCCGGACCAGGTGTTCGCCGTGGAGCTGACGGACACCCAGATCCTGTCGGCGACCCTGTACCACCAGGGCGCGGACGTGGTGCTGTACCTGGCAGCGGACTGCGCGTCGATCGAGTCCCCGCTCACCTGCTCGGACGTAGGCGGTGTCGACGTGGCCGAGTTCGTCTCGTTCGTACCGGACGTGGGCGACGGTGGCACGTTCTACCTGGTGGTCGACGCCTACGACGACATCGCGCCGGAGGCGGACAGCGGTTACTCGCTGTCGGTGTCGACGTACGAATTTTGACCGGTCCGCCCGGGCCCGGCGCGGCCGTGGGCCGCGGAACCTGGCAGTGCCGTGGTATCGTGGGCCGAGGCAGCACGAACGGAGCGCTCACGATGGGCGGTGACAGCCCACACGGGGGTGGAGGCAAGCCTTCCTCCAGCAGCGGGTCGGCGAGCCCCGACGGCGAGGGGCTCGACGCGCTGTTCTCCCTGGAGCAGGTGGCCTACGACACGCCGGCACCCGGTGAGTCGGATGGGGACCACGGATACCCGCCGCTGGCGAGCGGGGGCCCGGCGCCGGTGCCCTCCGAGCCGGTCGTCATCGCGCCGCTGCAGGCGCTGGACATGGACCTGTTCGAGCCGTCCGAGGACGCGACCTCCGTGGGATCGGAGGACGACCCCGTCAGCCTGGACACCGGCGCGTTGACCGCCCCGTTCGAGGCCGTTCCGGCACCTCCGGTCGCGGCCCCGGTCCTGGAAGAGGATGTGCCCACGCCGCCTCCGATCACGGCGGAAGACGAGGCATCGTCGCCCCCGTCCTCCGCGGAGATCCCGGCCGTCACCGGGGAGACCGGCGCCCTCGACGACACGGCCATCTCCATGTCGTGGACCGATACCTTCGACCTGGAGCAGCTCGACCCCGAAGGCCCCGGCGCGGTGGACGACGTCAACCTCGCCGACGTCAGCCATACCTGGGACGACCTGGAGACCGGGGACGATGTCGAGGACACTCTCGATGAACTCGCGCGCGAGGACGATTCGGGAGACGGCCTCGGCGACGAGGACTCCTACGACCGGATGACCGGGGACGACTCGCTGTTCGACGACGACGTGCAGGGCGGCGACGCCGGCGATTCGCTGGACTGGGGTGAGACCGCGGACGAGCGCGTCGCCACGGTCGAGGCCGCGGGCCTCGCGCCGGTGCCCGCCGAACTGCGGGAGCCGGCGCCGGCCGAGACGGACGCGGACGACGAGTCCATATCCTTCCACGTGGAGGACGACGAGCCCTCGGTCGACACCGAGGCGGTCACGATGGCCGCCCCCTTCGACCTCGCGGCCGCGGGGGAGGACAGCGGGGACGAGGACTCCATGGGCGACATCGTGCAGCGGGGCATCGATGCGCTGCACGGCGGCGACCGCTGGCTCGCCGTGGACCTGTTCGAGCGTGCGCTGCGGCGGGATCCGGACGACGGCGTGGCGCGTACCTACCTCGACGTGGCCCATGACCTCGTCATCCAGGATCAACTGCCGGGGGCCGGTCTCAACTCCGTTCCCCGGCTCCGGGTCGGTCGCGAGATGCTGATGACGCTCGAGCTGGACCCGCAGGCGGGGGGCGTGCTGGCCATGGTCGACGGTCTGGCCACCATGGAGGACCTGGAGACGATGCTGCCCTACTTCGACAGGCAGACCATCTATCGACACCTGGCCACGGCGCTGGCCGACGGGCTGATCGAATTCGACGAGTGAACCTGGCGCGACCGGAGATCCCATGCGAGCCCCTCCCGCCGATCCCCCCACCCTCGTGGTCGTTCCCGTTCGCCTGCACGCCCGGAGGCTCCCGGGCAAGGCGCTGCTGCCCCTGGCCGGTGAACCCATGGTCTGGCACGTGGTCCGCCGCGCCGAGGCAGCGGCCGTGGGGCCGGTGGTGGTGGCCACGGACGATGAACGGATCCGCGCCGAGGTCGAGTCACGAGGCGGTCGGGCGCTGATGACGTCGGCCACCTGTCGGAATGGCACCGAGCGGGTCGCCGAGGTCGCGCGCCATCACCCCGAGGCCTCCCTGCTGATCGATGTGCAGGGGGACGAACCCCTGCTGGAGCCGGGCGCGTTGCAGGCCCTCTACCGGGCCATGGCGGCCGACCCGGACATCCCCATGGCCACGCTCGCGTTCCCGCTGGACGATCCGGGACTGCTCGAGGATCCCCACGTGGTCAAGGTGGAGGTGCGGGATGGACAGGCGACCACCTTCTGGCGCCGCGCCCCCGGTGGGAGGGGCGGGAGCGGCGTGAGCGCGCCCCTGCACCACGCCGGCGTCTACGGATTCCGGCGCGGCACCCTGCTGCAGATTGCCGGGTGGCAACCCACGGAGGGCGAGCGCTCGGTATCCCTGGAGCAGCTCCGGGCGCTGGAGAACGGCGTACCCATCCACGTGGTGCGCGTGGAGCGGGGCTGGCCGAGCGTCAATACCCCCGAGGATCTGGTGCGGGTCCGTGGCATGATCGAACGTGGAGCGGGAGGACAGCGGTGAAGGCGACCCCGGTGCAGGTGACCCCGCAGGTGTGCTTCGGCATGGATCCGCCCGTCTGCGTGGCGGGTATGTGCGCAGTGGAGGGGCGGGACATCACGCTGCGCGCGGCCGAGGCCGTGGCCCGCGCGGCGCACGAGGCGGAGCTCCCGGCGGTGTTCAAGGCGTCGTACGACAAGGCCAACCGGACGTCCATCGATGGCTTCCGGGGCATCGGTGTGGACGAGGGGCTGCGCGTGCTGGAGGACGCGCGGCGTGTCAGCGGCCTGCCCATCCTCACCGACGTGCATCTCCCCGAACAGGCCGCTGTCGCAGCCGAAGTGGCGGACGTGCTGCAGGTGCCGGCGTTCCTCTGTCGGCAGACCGACCTGTTGCTGGCCGTGGCCGCGACCGGGCGCCCGATGAACGTGAAGAAGGGGCAGTTCGTGGCGCCGCACGACATGGCCCACGTGGTGGCCAAGGCGCGCGCGGGCGGGGCCGCCGGCGTGTTGCTGACCGAGCGGGGCACCGCCTTCGGGTACAACGACCTGGTCGTGGACCTGCGCTCCCTCCCTGTCATGAGGGCCACGGGCTGCCCGGTGCTGTTCGACGGCACCCACGCGGTCCAGCGCCCCTCGGCCGGCGGTGACCACTCATCCGGGGACCGCACCCTGGTGCCACCACTCGTGCGCGCAGCCGTGGCCGCGGGCGTGGACGGGGTGTATCTCGAGGTACACGAGGATCCGGACCGCGCCCTGAGTGACGGGCCCAACTCGTTGCCGCTCGGCGCGCTGGCCGGGATCATGCGCCAGGTGCGCGACCTGGCCGCGCTGGTGGCGGCCTTTCCCCGGGACAGCGCCCTCTTTTCTCCACCCGGAGCGAGTGACCCGGTTTGACGGGGCACCGATGATGGCCGGACCCACGCCGCGACTCGCGCTCTCCTGGTCGGCCGCCCGCGCGCTGGCAGCGTCAGGGGTGGTCGCGATGGCCCTGCTGGGATCCGGATGCCCGGGTGGGGGTGGGATCGGGGCGCCGGTGCTGGCGCTGTCCACCGAGCAGCTCTACTTCGACGAGGTGGCCGTGGGCGTGACGGCGGTGCAGATCCTCGAGGTGGTCAACGAGGGCAGCGGCATCCTGCAGGTGGAGGCCGTGGAGGCGAGCGGTGAGGGGCTGGCCCTGCACACGCCGGCCACGGCGATGACCGGCATCGGACCCGGGGAGGGGACGTGGATCGAGGTGGCGTTCGAGCCCGCCGCCGAGGGGCCGGTGATCGGCATGGTCACCGTGCGCAGCAACGACCCGGAGGTCCCCGAACGCTACGTGACGGTGCTGGCCAGCGGTACGTCGAGGGAGGTGGAGCTGCAGCCGCCCGGACTGCTGGAGCTGCCCGTGGTCGAGGAGGGCGAGGTCGCATCCGCCGCGCTGACCGTGGTGGCCGGCGGCAGCGCGCCCGTGGTGCTGGAGGCGGCCGGCTGGTCCGGCGGGGGGGGTGGGTTCGAGCTGGACTACGCACCCGGCACCTCCATCCCGCCGGGGGAGGGGATCGAACTGTGGATCAGCCACCGCCCCTCGGCTCATGCCGGAGCCCACGCGGTGCTGTGGGTGGCCACGGACGCACCCCAGGCTCCGGTGGTCGAGCTGGAGGTCACGTCCCCGCGGGCCGAGACCCCGCCGAGCTGCACCGTGCACGAGCCGCTGGGAGGCGTGGTCTACGCCGGCGACGAGGTCGCGCTCCGCGGGACGGCCGTGGATGCGCTGACCGGGCCCGCGGAGCTGACTGCGACGTGGACCGATCTGTTCGAGGGCGAGACCGCCGAGATCTGTGTCACCGTTCCCGACGGGGCGGGCGACCTGAGCTGTCCCTGGACCGCCGCCGGTGAGGGAGCCCACACCCTGACCCTGATCGTCACCGACTCCTTCGGGCTCGCCTGCGAGCACCCGTTCGTGGTCGACGTCGTGACGGACGAACCGCCCGACGTCGCGATCACGGCGCCGCAGGATGGCGCGGAGCACGGCTGGGGTGAGTGCGTGGAGCTGACCGCGACCGTGGAGGACGGGGTCGACGGGCAGGTGCTGCCCCTGATCTGGCTGTCGGACCACCCGGACGCGCCGTCCCCGCTGGCCAGCGGATGGTCCGGGACCGACGGGACCGCGTACCTGGAGCTCTGCGACCTGCCCTGTGGCGAGCAGGTGATCACGCTGTGGGCCACGGACTCGCGCGAGCAGCAGGGGATGGACGACGTGATCCTCGCCGTGACCCTGCTGGACCCGACCCTGACGCCGGTGGTGGACCGGGACGTGCTGCTGGGCCAGGAGGTGGATTTCACGCTGACGGCGCAGGCGTCGTGTGGCCTGACCCCGACCGTGTCGGTGTCCGGGCTCCCGCCCGGTGCCTGGACGACCCAGGACGGATTCGCCTGGCTGCCCCTCTTCGACCCCGTGCACAACCCGGTGGGCGAGAGCTACGACGTGGGGGTGGACGCCGAGATCGCCCAGGGCGGGGACATACGTACCGATCAGATGGAGTTCACGCTGACCGTGGTCTCCGACGAGTTCGTCTGCCTGACCGGCGGGGCTCCGGGCGAGCTGCGTCTGCTGGCCAGCCGGTACGACGGCACCCTGGCATCGTCCACCGTGCTGACCGCGTCCATCCCCCTCGAGCCGCTGGCCATCGTGGACCTCGACGGCGGGGGCGCAACGGACCTGCTGGCCGTGGATGCGCTGGGGGGGGCCTGGGCCCTGCTGCGGGCGGACGACGGTGCGTTCACCGAGGCCTCGCTGGCGCCCATCGTGGACGGTCCGGCGGCCGTGGGTGACTTCGACGGCGACGGCTTCGTCGACCTGGTCGTGGTCGACGACCTGGGCAGCGTGACCACCTGGTTGAACCGCACGGATCCGGCGTGGCCCGACGACGTGATCTTCGACGCCGTGCCCGACGTGCTGCAGCTCTCCCCCCTCGAAGGCGAGGTCCGGCTGGCGGTCTCCTCGGCGGACCACGACGGGGATGGGCTGGACGACCTGACCGTGGCCTGGACGGACGCCGAGCGCACCGCGGTGTACCTCGCGCTGGCGAGCAGCGGCGTGGCCGGGGCGTTCGACGCCCCGTTCGAGGTCGCCAGCGCGCCCGGGGCCGGCGGCCTGGCCGTGGGTCTGTTCGGGCCCGACGCCGTGCCCGACCTGCTGCTCGCGGGCGCCGGTACCGGCGATCCGGGGCAGGCCTGGATGATGGCCGGTGACGGCGGCCCCGGCTTCGGCGGTGCGTCACCCGCCTGGGACGTCAACCCGGCGGCCGAGTTCGAACTCGATCTCCACCCGGGAGCGGGAGGGGTCGCCCCCCTCGACCTGGACCACGACGGCTGCTTCGACGCGCTGGTCGCTCACGTGTCCGCGATCGAGCCCGATGGAACGCCGGCGCAGAGCACCCTGTCGGTGGCGTGGCAGCAGACCGACGCCGGGGACGGCACGTGTCTGGGTACGTTCGGGAGCGGCAACGATCCCCTGGATCCCCTGTGGAGCGGTGACGGAGCGGTCGGATGGGCGGTGCCCCATGCACCGTGAGACGCTCGCGCTGGGCCTCTCCCTGCTGGTGGGCGCGCCGGCAGGGGCTGCGTCCCTCGAGGACGCCTGGCCCCGCGTACAGGGTGTGCACGGTGGCGATCAGGCCGGCGTGTCCGTGGCAGTGGCCGATCTCGACGGCGATGGGATCGACGACCTGGTCGTGGGCGCGGATCGGTGCGATCACGCGGCCGAGGACGGCGGCTGCGTGGCGCTGTTCTTCGGGGGTGGGTGGCCGTGGCCGGCGCTTCCGACCCTGGACGCCGCAGACGCGGTGATCGTCGGCACCGTGCCCGGCGAACGACTGGGCGCGGCCCTGAGCGCGGGCGGCGATCTGGATGACGACGGGTACCTCGATCTGGCCATCGCGGCGCCGGACTACCCCGATGGTGGGCGCGTGGTGGTGTTCTTCGGGGGCGGTGGCCTGGCCGGCCCCTGGCTCCAGGCGGACGATGCCGACGTGATCGTGACCACGGCCCACGGCGCGACCGGTCTGGGTGACTGCCTGGACGGCCGCCGCGACCTCGACGGCGACGGCTTCGACGACCTGGTGGTCGGCACCGGCGCGGCGCTGGAGCCCGGCGGAGACGCGGTGGGCATGATCTGCGTGCTTCACGGGTCCGGGAGCTGGCCGTCGTCGCAGGTGCTGAACGTGCAGGGCGGCGAGTGCATGGTCGGGGACGCGGACGACAGCGGCTACGGGGCCACCTGCGCGGCCGTGCAGGACCAGGACGGGGACGGCGCCGCCGACCTCCTGGTCGGGGCGCCCTGGCGCGAGGTGGACGGCTGGCTGATGGCCGGGGAAGTGGTCCTGCTGTCCGGCGGTGAGATCGTGCCCCACGGTGACCCCCTCGACGCGGTGCTCAGCTCCTGGGCCGGGACCGCGGACCTCGCGATGCTGGGGGGTGCCGTGGCCGACCCGGGCGACATGGACGGCGACGGTGCCGGTGACCTGGCCTTCGCTGCCGCCGGTGCCGCGGCGACCGCGGGTGAGGTGTACCTGTGGTTCAACGACGGCCAGGGCGAGTGGGGCTACGAGGTCGATCCCTCGGTGGCCCCCCTGCGGCTCCAGGGCGAGACCGTGGGCGGTCAGGCCGGTGCCACCATCGCCGGCGCGGGGGATCTGGACGGGGATGGTGCGCACGAGCTGCTGATCGCGGCGCCCCACCTGGACCTGGGTGCGCCCGATGCCGGGCGGATCTACCGGGTGGACGGTGGCGGGGACCTGGTCGGAGCGGCGCTGTCGCTGGCCGACGCGGACGCCTGGTGGGACGGGGCAGCCGGGATGCGTGCCGGTGACGCGGTCGCGGCCGGGGACGTCGGCGGGTGGGGGTGGCCATCCATCGCCGTGGGCGCGGTGCGCGGCGGCGACATGGCATTGCCCGAAGGCAGCGTGGTCCTGCTCAGTGCGCCCGACGGCGATGGCGACGGCTTCTGCGCGGGGGCCGTGTGCGAGCCAGGGCTGGTCCCGGGGGACTGCGACGATCGGGATCCGACCGCCTGGCCGGGCGCGGTCGAGGTCCCCTACGACGGCGTCGACTCCGACTGCGACGGGTTCGATCCGGCCGACCTGGACGGCGACGGCGAAGCAGCGGTCGAGGCGGGCGGCGCGGACTGCGACGACGGTGACGCGATGGTATTCCCTGGCGCGGCCGACCAGGCCTGCGACGGGGTGGACGCGGACTGCGACGGGATCGATCCCTCGGACGGCGACGGCGACGGTCACGACGGATCGAGCTGCGGTGGGCAGGACTGCGACGACGAGGACCCGACCTGCTACCCGGGCGCGGTCGAGGTCCCGGACGGCGCAGACAACGATTGTGACGGTGTGACGGACGAGGGCACGGAACTCACCGACGACGACGGCGACGGGTACTGCGAGTCGGAGGAGCCCTGCTCCGATGGCGCGGCCAGCGGGGACTGTGATGACGCGGATCCACTCACCTGGCCCGGCGCGGACGAGCGGGCGGACGGCGTGGACAACGACTGCGATGGTCTGGCCTACGAGGACACCGTGGCATCGGACGACGACCTCGACGGCCTGAGCGAGCTCGACGGCGACTGCGACGACGGCGACCCCACGGTGCACCCCGGCGCCGAGGAGGTCCCGGCCAACGGCGTGGACGACGACTGCGACGGCGACGTCGACGAGGAATCCGAGGCGGCCCCGGGGGACGGCGACGGCGACGGCTACTGCCCCGCGGCCTGGATCTGCGGCGACGGGAGCGCTCCCGGGGACTGCGACGACGGGGATCCGTCGATCCACCCTGGCGCCCCCGAGGTGCCGTACGACGACGTGGACCAGGACTGCGACGGGATGGACCTCGTGGACGTGGATGGCGACGGCTACGTGGCCACGCAGGCCGGCGGCACCGACTGCGACGACGGTGACGCGGACGTGCATCCGGGTCGTCTCGATCTCGCCGACGACGTCGACACCGACTGCGACGGCGTCGTGGACGAGGACGCGGGCGGACTCCCCGGCGATATCGGCGGTGGATGCAGCACCGCCGCCGCCCACAGCGGTCGGGGGCGGCCAGCCGGGGGCCTCGCGGCGCTGCTGTTGATCGCCACGGCAACGGTGCTGCAGCGCCGCCGCTGATCTGGGCAGGTCCTCACCTTTCGGCTATCCTCGTCGCCGCGGTCCGCGCGGTACCGCGGCCCCAGTCCACGGTGGAGGAATGCATGATCGGGACGGCAAATCTCGACTGGCCCAACCTGACGTTCGGCTACATGAAGACCGACTACAACGTCCGCTACACCTGGCGGGATGGCCAGTGGAGCGGTCCGGAGGTCTCCGACTCCTTCGACATCTCGATGTCGGTGGCCGCGACCTGCCTGCACTACGGGCAGGAGGCCTTCGAGGGGCTCAAGGTATTCTCGAGCCCGGACGGCAGGCCCCAGGTGTTCCGCATCGAGGAGAACGCGCGGCGCATGATCCGGTCGGCCGAGAAGATCCTGATGGCGGCCCCGCCCGAGGAGCTGTTCATCGAGGCGGTCGAGCGGTGCGTGCAGCTCAACCTCAAGTACGTGCCGCCCCACGGCACCGGCGCCAGCCTGTACGTGCGACCGCTGCTGATCGGCACCGGCCCGCAGGTGGGGGTCAAGCCCGCCGACGAGTACGTGTTCATGGTGTTCGTGATGCCGGTCGGCCCGTACTTCAAGACCGGCTTCAAGCCCGTGAACCTGGTGGTCGAGGAGCACGTGGACCGGGCCGCCCCGCTGGGCGTCGGCGACGTGAAGGTCGGTGGCAACTACGCCGCGGGCATGCGGGCCAGCATGCGGGCCAAGAAGGCAGGTTTCACCGAGGTGCTGTACCTCGACGCGCGCGAGAAGAAGTACATCGACGAGTCCGGCCCGGCCAACTTCTTCGGCATCACGCCGGACGGCCGCTACGTGACCCCGGACTCGGAGTCGATCCTGCCCTCGATCACCAACATGAGCTTGCGCACGCTCGCGTCCGAGATGGGCCTGACCGTGGAGCGTCGGGCCGTGGAGATCGAGGAGATCTTCGGATTCGCCGAGGCGGGCTGCTGCGGCACCGCCGCGGTCATCACCCCGGTCGGGCGTATCCAGTTCGGGGACCGGGAGGTCGTGTACTGCCCGGACGGTGAGCCCGGCCCAGCGTGCGTCGAGCTGTACGAGACGCTCAAGGCGATCCAGGAGGGGGAGCGTGCGGATCCGTACGGCTGGGTCCGCGAGATCCCCGTCGATTGACATGCACGCGCGCAGACGCGCCGACAAGGCCCGCCTGGCAGGAGGGAGCCAGCCATGAGAAGTGTCCTCGCGATCCTGGTGGTGTTCGTGTTCGTCACCACCGGCCTGGGCTGCCAGGAGGGGAGCGACGTGCTCGGCGGAGTTCCATCCGACGACGACACGCAGGGCGATGACGACGACGACACCGGGTTCGCCTCCTGCCACCCCTGGGACCCGATCGACGCGACCGGAGCGGAGTGGGTGTACACCAGCAGCTACACCTTCCAGGTGCAGGGGTCGCCGCAGAGCGACTCGGGCACCGAGACGGTGCAGACCGGCGGCAGCGGCACGTTCCAGGGAGCGACCGTGCAGCAGCGCCTCGGTGAGTTCGCGGGCGGCGCCTACCAGGTGGACTGGACCGGGTACGACTCGTGCGAGGCGGACGGCAACCATGACCACGGCTCGTACGTCACCGACGGCGGGGCGAACATCGATCTCACCACCATCAACACCCCCTCGGTGCTGTACCTGCCCGCCGATCCCGACCAGCAGACCGGCTACACCTGGACGGTGACGTACGACCAGCAGGTGGACGCCAACGCCCAGTCGGACAGCTGGCAGGTGACCTGGCAGTTCGAGGTGCTCGGACCCGCCACCGTGACCGTGCCCGCGGGCACGTTCGACGCGGTCCAGGTGCGCGCGGAGTACGACAGCGAGGACTACCTCGGAACCCATGCCGGCGTCCTGGAGACGTGGTGGGTGGAGGGGCTCGGCCTCGTCCGCTGGGACGAACAGCGGGCCGCGGAGGGCGGCAGCACCATCCTGCGCGAGCTCCAGAGCTTCAGTGGACCCCTCTCTCCCCAGTGAACCTCGCCGCGCGCGCGCCGGCCACGGAGACGCGCTCGACCGCTGGCTCGCCCGCGGCGTGCTGTTCCGCGTCGGCTCCCGTCGGCTGACCCTGACCACCGTGCTCACCGCCTCGGCGATCATCGGCGCGTTCGCGCTCCGTCCCGGCTGGGAGAGCCCGATCCCGACCTGCTTCGGCTACTGGCTCTCGGGCGTGCCCTGTCCCCTCTGCGGCATCACGCGCGCCATGATCCACCTCGCCCACGGTCAGGTCGTGGAGGCCCTGCGCTATCACCCGGGGGTCCTGCTGGTGTTCCCGCTGCTGGTGATGGGCCTGATCCAGGCGGTGGTGGGAGATTTGTGGTCCAGGCGAATGCCGGCGTCTTGGCGGCGGGCGACGAATGTCATAGGATGGGCCGCCCTGCTGTTCATCGGCCTGTTCGGAACGGTCCGCGCGGTCGGCACGATGGCCTCTGGTTGGGTGCCGTGGTAGCGGTGTTGCCGAGAGCCTATGGACAAAGCGGGGCGACTGTAATAGAAACCACTTCAAACAAGTCTTGATTGGGAGGACTTCACCGTGTCGCAGATCCAAGCGGATGACAAGAACGCCATCGTGGCGGCGCTGTTGAACCTGTGCCTGTTTGGCGGAGTCGGATACTACTACCTGGGCCAGAGCGGCAAGGGAATGCGAGCGATCGTCTTGGTCATCGTCGGCTACATCCTGCTCTTCATTCCTGGAATGGTTCTCGCCCTCTGCTTTGCCTACGACTCCTACCTGCTCGGCCAGAAGCTCGCCAACGGTGAAGCCATTGGCGAGAACGAGTGTGGCTTGGGCTTCCTAGGTGGTCTGTTCGGAATGCTCGGCGCCAAGGACGAGTAAGCCGTAGCTCCACGAGAACGACCGCTTCCCCTCCCCAGGGACCCTGGGGAGTGGGAATCGGTGTTTCTACCGTATCGGGTCCGAGCACCCAGGTGGCCACGGCCGCCGGAGTGCTGTCGTGACTCGCCTGGTGGTGTGAGGACTCGCGGACCCCCTTTTCGACCCGGAATCCCCTGGGTCGACATTCCTTCACCGAAAACCGAACGACAACCGAACGAGTTGCTGCGGAGACGAACATGCGCGCTCTCCACATGTACGAAGTCGTACCGTACCTGCCGGAGTCCCTGGAACGCCTGCGGGAGCTGGCCTACAACATCCGCTGGGCCTGGGACGAGGACACGGCCGGGCTGTTCGCGCGCCTCGAGCGAGGGCTGTGGGACGACCGGCTGCGCAACCCCGTGAAGCTCCTGGGCGAGGTCGGCCAGGAACTCCTCGACGCCACGGCTGCGGACGAGGCGTTCACCGACCACCTCGCCGAGGTGCTCGAGGACTACGAGGCGTCCATGAAGCGGCGCTCGTGGTACGACCGCGCCAGCCGTGACCGGGCCCCGATGACCATCGCCTACTTCTCCATGGAGTACGGGCTCACCGAGTGTCTGCCGATCTACTCCGGTGGCCTCGGTGTGCTGTCCGGCGATCACCTCAAGTCGGCCTCGGACCTGGGGCTGCCGCTGGTCGCCATGGGGCTGATGTACCAGGAAGGCTACTTCCGCCAGTACCTCAACCCGGACGGCTGGCAACAGGAGACGTACCCCGAGAACGACCTGTCCAACATGCCGGTGCAGCTCGTGCGCGACGAGGACGGCTCGCCGCTGACGGTGGCCGTGGACTTCCCCGATCGCGCCGTGCACCTGCGCATCTGGCGGATCGACGTGGGCCGCGTGCGCCTGTTCCTGCTGGACACCAACACCGAGCTCAACGAGCGCGCCGTCGACCGCGGCATCACCACGCGCCTGTACGCGGGCGGGACCGAGCTGCGCATCCAGCAGGAGATCGTGCTGGGTCTCGGCGGTGTTCGCGCGCTGCGCGCGCTGGGCCACGATCCGGACGTGTTCCACATGAACGAGGGCCACTCGGCCTTCCTTGCCATCGAGCGCATCCGACAGCTGATGACCGAGCGCGGCATCGACTTCGACACCGCTCGCGAGATCGTGGCTGCAGGCAACGTGTTCACCACGCACACCCCGGTCCCGGCCGGCATCGACCGCTTCGGCGAGGACCTGGTGATGCGATACCTGGGGCACCTGCTGCCCTCGCTGGGGCTGGACGAGGGCCGCTTCCTCGACCTGGGCCGGAGCACCCCGGGCCGCGCGGGCGGCCCGTTCTCGATGGCCGTGCTCGCCCTGCGGCTGTCCGACTACCACAACGGCGTCAGCGAGCTGCATTCGACGGTCTCGCAGCGCATGTGGTGCTACCTGTGGCCGGACGCACCGTGCGAGGAGATCCCCATCCGTGCGATCACCAACGGAGTGCACGCCCCGACGTGGCTGTCCGCGGACATGAAGGCCCTGTTCGACCGCTACCTCGGGCCCCGCTGGCGCGAGATGCCGGAAGAGGAGGGGGTCTGGCACCTGGTCGACCGGATCCCGGCCACCGAACTGTGGCGCACCCACGTCCGCCGCCGCGAGCGGCTCGTGGCGTTCGCGCGGCGTCACATGAGAGGCCAGATCGCCCGCCGCGGTGGGACCGAGGCGGAGCTGGCCATGGCATTCGAGGTGCTCGATCCCGAGGCCCTGACCATCGGCTTCGCCCGCCGGTTCGCCACCTACAAGCGCGCCACCCTGTTGCTGTCGGACGTGGAGCGGTTGCACAGGCTGCTGAGCAACGCCGAGCGCCCGGTGCAGATCCTGTTCGCGGGCAAGGCCCACCCGGCCGACGACCCGGGCAAGCGATTGATCAAGGAACTCGTGCACCTCGCCCGCGGCGAGGGCTACCGCCACCGGCTGGTGTTCCTCGAGGACTACGACATGGCCGTGGCCCGCTACCTGGTGCAGGGCGTGGACGTGTGGCTCAACACTCCCCGGCGGCCCAAGGAGGCCAGCGGTACCAGCGGCATGAAGGCCGCGATGAACGGCGCGCTCAACGTGTCGACCCTGGACGGATGGTGGGCCGAGGCCTACGACCCGTCCGTGGGGTGGACCATCGGCAGCGGCGAGGAGTACGACGACGACGAGTACGGTGACCGCATCGAGGCCAGCGCCCTGTACGACCTGCTGGAGAAGGAGGTCGTGCCCCAGTTCTACGACCGGGGGCCGGACGGCGTGCCCCGGGAGTGGCTGGACAAGATGAAGGCCAGCATGGAGCTCACCTGCCGCCGCTTCAACACCGCGCGCATGGTCCGCCAGTACGCGACCGAGGGTTACCTCCCGGCAGCGGACCGCACAGCGCGGCTGCGCGACGACGACGCACGGGGCGCCCACGAGCTCGTTGCCTGGCGCCGGCACGTGGAGCAGGCCTGGCGCGGCGTGTCCATCGCCGCGGTGGACAGCGACCTCGGCGTGGAGATGCAGGTCGGCCAGCAGTTCGCGGTCTCCTGCAAGGTGCAGCTGGGCCAGCTGTCGGCCACGGACCTGGCCGTGGAGGTCTACCACGGCGCGCTGGACATGCACGGCGACCTCGTGGACGCCGAGCGGGTCCCGATGACGCAGCACGGGGACGCGGAGCACGATTCGGCCACGTTCCGCGCCGAGATCCCGTGCGAGCGCAGCGGTCGCCTGGGCTTCTCGGTCCGCGTGCTGCCGTCGCACCCGGACCTCGCACACCACCTCGACTCGCGCATGATCGTCTGGGGCTGAGCCCCGAGCGCGTCAGCCGACGAAATATGCCGGCCTCCGGCTGCGTAGGCAGTCCGACCGCCGGCCAGTCGCCGGGGGCGATCGACACGGGAGGCGAGATGAGCGAGGAACGCTGGGAGGTGGGCCCGGTCCTGTCCAGGGCCTGGGAGCTGTTGAAGCGTCACGTGGGGGTCATCGTCGGCGCGATGGTGATCCTGGTGCTGACCCAGACCCTGTTCACCGGCATCAACCGCGTGCTCGGCGACATGGCGGACGCCACCGAGTGGACCGTGGCGCTGCAGCTCCTCGGTCTGGCCGCCCTGCTGGTGACCCTGGCGGGGTGGGCGGTCAACACCCTGCTGACGCTGGGCTGCATCCGCATCTACCTCGACGCCGTGCGCGGCGAACAGCCCCGCATCGGCCAGCTGCTGGGCGAGGGACGACAGCTGGTACCCGGCATGATCGCCTCGCTGATCACGGCCGTGGGCGTGCTGCTGGGATCGCTGCTGCTGATCGTGCCCGGCGTGATCCTGTTCGTGGGCTGGATGTTCAGCCTGGTCGCGCTGGTGGACCGGCGAGAGGGCGCCCTCGAGGCGATCCGTGTCAGCTGGCGCATGACCGATGGCGAGCGCGGTGGGCTGTTGCTATGGGTGCTGGTGTGCTTCGGGCTGATGCTGGCAGGCGTGCTCACCTGCGGGGTGGGGGTCTTCCTGGCCGCGCCGATCTGCGGCCTCGGTACGGTCCTGATCTACGAGGATCTGCGTGCGCGCGCCGCCTGATCAGCGGCAGGGGATCTCGAGCGGGAAGACCACGGTCAGCCGGACCCGACCCAGCGTGCCCTCGGTGGTCTCCACCGGCACGACGCGCCAGTCGGCGATGGCGGCGCCGAGCGCCTCCTTGATGTCGTCCGCGGCCTCGAGGGCGACCAGCTTGCGTACCCAGCCATCGGCGCCGAAGTCGACGATGGCCGTGGCCTCGGTGCCCCGGTGGAGCGGGTCGTCGCAGACCGCCACGGGCAACGGCCGCTGCACGAAGTCGGCCTCGATCCCCTCGCAGGTGTAGGTGATCTCCGGCTCGCCCTGCTCCTCGGCGGCCGCGGCTGCAGCCGCCGTCTCGGCCTCGGCCACGGCGGCCTGGGCGCTGCCCGCGGGCACGATGGATGCCTCCGCGGCCTCCGGCTCCTCCTCCACGATCGGGAAGCAGGTCGGCGGCGGTGCGTCGCCCAGGCGCGCGATGTCCACGGCCGCGGCCGATCCGTCCAGCGTATCAATGCCGCTTCGGCTGAGCAGCACACCCTGTGCGCCGATGCCCTCGACCTTGGTGCCGTCCCCGTCCAGGGCCATGCCCGGCCCCAGCAGGTGGGACTTCTTGTCCGGCCCGGACAGCACCACGAGCCGCTCGCCGTGGCGCTGCGTGAACACGGCGGCGAGGGTCCACCCCTCGAGGTCGCCCGGGGGCAGCTGCTCGGCTGGCCCCGTCACCTCGTCACAGGACATCTCGGCGGCGGCCAGGCCGGCGCCGAACAGGCCGAAGCTGTCCCCGCAGTCCAGGGCCCGTACCTTGCCCTCGCGCAGCAGGGGGTTGATCAGGTTCTCCAGGCAGATCCCGTCGAGCTCGAAGTCGAGCAGCGTCCCGTCGTCGGGCATCACCCACAGGGGCTTGTCCCCGGCCGTACCCACCGCGGCGGCGAGGCCGTCCAGGGGCAGGCCGGCGGCGAGCGCGTGGCAGCAGGTGTCCCCGGACGCGTCCTGGGCCAGGGAGGGGAAGGGGCCCGCGAGCAGGCAGGCGAACAGCAGCGTGTGGATCGTCCTCATGGTGCGAGGATAGTCAGAACGCTGGAGGGGGGCAAACGGGGGAGGGGGATCCTCTACCCCCCCATGCTGCCGAAGCTGAAGGCCTCGCCCGGCGACGGGCTGTTGCTGGGCTGGCGCCAGTAGCGGTCTTCGCGCAGGCGCTCGCGCATGATGACCTCGCGTCCGTCGTCGTCGAAGCGCACGCGGACCTTGTCCTGAGGGCGCTTCTCGAGCACCGTGCCCGGCCCGAACAGGTGGTGGTGGAAGCGGTCGCCGACGGCGTACACGCAGGACGGATCGTACTGGCAGCGGCGGGCGAGGTGTTCGAGATAGGTCTGCACCGCGTCGGGCACCCAGCGGAAGGTGCGGCAGCGGTACAGGCGGGTCAGCCGGCCGCGTGGGATCTCCAGCGAGTCCTCCGCCTTGTGCAGCATGGCGTTGCGGTTCTCGAACAGGCCGGTCGCCATGAGCGCGTCCACGGCGGCGGCGAAGGTCGTGCGTGTGACCGCGGCCGCGCCATCCGAACCGTGGGGGAAGCGGATCGCCTCACCCGCGCGCACGCGCTGCTCCAGCGCCGTGGCGGCGTCGAGCAGGGGCTGGGGGGCCGACCGCAGGACGCCGCGGTGGAAACGCAGGACCGTGGTCGCGTGGATGCCGGTCTGCGTGGCGAGCAGGCGGTGGAGCGCGGACGGCTCGGACAGCTCCAGCATCTCGATCAGGCGATCGAGCTGGTGGGCCAGCCGCCACGCCGGCACCCGCGGCTGGCGCAGGGACGCGGCCGTGCGGCGCATGGACCGCTCCGGCGGCGGCAGCGTGCCGCTCTGGCGCGCGCGGCCGAGCAGGCGCCGTGCCTCGTCCAGGACCTCCGGCGGGGCAGAGCGTAGCCTTCCCTGGTGATAACGAAGCAGGGTGGTCGAGTGGATGCCCAGGCGATGCCCGAGGGCCCGGTACACGGACGACGCGGATTGCTCCTCGGTGCAGTCGAGGATCTCGTCGATCACGTCGGCGATGGCCTGGCTGGGTACGCGGTCGAGCCGCGGCGGCACGCGAGCTTTGGTGCTCATCGATCCTCACTATCTGACCTGCGGGACGGATCCCGACAGGCTGGCAACGTGCCCCTACGTGCCCCTCCCTTGTGTAACCACTATGTCCGGGAATCGTGAAACAAAAGCGTCGAGGTGACCAAAAATGCCCGATCAGGGCGTGTGGATCGTGATGGGCAGGCCCTCGGTGGTCATGGACAGGTGGGCTGCGTCCATGCTCCCGTCCCCGTTGATGTCCACGTCGAGTTCGATCAGCGCGTCGAGGACCAGGGCTTCCGCCGGATCCAGGGCCCCGCGGATCCGGTCGATGGATATCTGGGGGATCTCCGCTTCCACCCCCAGCGCCGTGATGGGCATGCCCTCCTCGTCCGGGGTCAGGTTGCCCTGCAGCACCACGTCCTCGATGCGCACGGGGAGCCACTCCCCGTCCACGCCCACGGGCAGGAAGGCGTGGCTGGCCTCGCCGAGCAAGGTCCCGGTGGCGTCGATGGTGCAGGCCACGGCCGCGGCGTAGCCGATGCCGAGGTTGACCGCGTACACGTTCTCCCCGGCCTCGGTGAGCTGGTTGCCCGGGCCCCACAGGATGCGCGCGTCGGTCGCGGGGAGGTCGTCGCTGCTGGCGATCCCCTCGCTGACCAGCAGCATCGGTGAGCCCGCGCCGAGCAGCGAGTCCAGCAATGGGGACGCGCTGGAGTCGCCACCCACCTGCACGATGGTCAGCATCTCCCCGATCTCGTAGGCCAGCCCCTCGGGGTGGGCCGTGGTGAAGCGGCTCTCCAGCACCGTGCCGTCGCCGTCCTCCACCCAGGTGGCGAACGTGTAGTCGGTGTCCGCGGCCAGATCGTCGCCGGCCGGGCAGTCGAGGAGGGTGTCGTCGTCGGTGGGCTTGCAGTCCAGGCCACGGGTGCTGCCGTCCGATCCGGTGAGGGTGCCGATCACGACCGCCTCGGTCGCCAGGTCGTCGCCGACCTCGACGATCAGGCGGGTGGCCAGGGGAACGGCAGCGGCCCCGTCGCCGGGGTACAGGGCGATCAGCGCGCCGGGTACGGTGGTGTCGACGTCGTCGTCGTCCTCAAGGATGAAGAAGCACCCTTCGCAGCCCGCGAAGCACATCGCGAGCAGCGAAGAAAGGACCGTGACCTGGATCGTCTTCACAGGCATGTCTCCTCGGTACCGACCGTTGATCATCGCACAGCCGGCGCGGCAGGTGGGCTATCCTTCCGCGCGTCATGCACGTGCTGATAACCGGTGGTGTCGGATTTCTCGGGCGGTATGTGCTCGCGGCGCTGCTGGCCCGCGCCGACGGTGACGTCCGGGTCACGTTGCTCGCGCGCGATGGACGTGGTGGGACCGCGGACGAGCGTGCGGCCCGCGCCATGGCGGCCGTGGGGCTGGAGGTCGACGACCCCCGCGTAGAGGTACTCCGGGGGGACCTTTCCCTGCCGGGACTGGGCCTGGAGCCCCGGACCCGCCGCGCGCTGGCGGGGCGAGTCGACCGGGTGCTGCACGGTGCGGCGTCGGTCCGGTTCGACCAGGACCTCGCGCAGGCGCGCGTGAACAACCTGCACACCACGCGCAATCTCCTGTCGTTCGCGCACGACGCAGGGATCCCGCGCTTCGACCACGTCTCCACCTGCTTCGTGGCGGGCTGCCGCACCGACTGCGTGCTGGAGGGGGAACTCGACCACGAGGCGGGCTTCAAGAACGCCTACGAGCAGAGCAAGTACGAGACCGAGCAGATGCTGCGGGAGGAAGCCCACGGCATGGCCGTCACGGTGATGCGACCGTCGATCGTCGTCGGTCACTCGCGGACCGGCGCCACGTCGAGCTTCCACATGATCTACTGGCCGGTGAAGCTGTACGCCCGCGGGTGGTGGCGCACGCTCGTGGCGCGGCCCGAGACCCCGGTCGACGCGGTGCCCGTGGACTTCGTGGCCGAGGCCGTGGCCGCGCTCTTCCGCAGCCCCGAGGCGGCGGGGCACACCTGGCATCTCGCCGCCGGTCCCCACCGATCGTGCACCATCGGCGAGCTGGCGGCGATGACCCGCGAGGCGCTGGCCGGCCCGGGCGTGCGGTTCGTGGACCCGGACGTGTTCACCCGCTGGGTCCAGCCTCTCCTCGATCCGCTGCTGTTCACCCGGCGAGGCCGGGCGATCAAGCGGGGCGGTCACATCTACCTCCCCTACTTCACCGCCAACCCCACGTTCGACACGACCGGGGCGGATCGGTTGCTGGGTTCGCTCGGCGTCGAGCCCCCGCCCGTGCAGGACTACTTCGAGCGGTTGATCCGCTACGCCCGCGACACGGACTTCGGGAGCCGGCCGGCCGATCCGCCTGCCGCGGGTGAGACGTGAGCGAGGCGTCGAGCACGCCAGGCGGCCAGCCCCCGCTGATCACCCGCGACTTCCTGCTGCTGATCGGCGGACACCTCCTGCAGGCGCTGGGGTACGCCTCGATGCCCCTGCTGCCTCTGTACCTCGATCACCTCGGCGCCAGCCGCACCGAGATCGGCGTGATCATGGCCGAGGCGGCCGTGGGGGGGCTGCTGTCTCGGCCGGCCGTGGGCTGGGCCCTGGACGTGATCGGGCGGCGGCGAACGCTGATCGCGGGCACCGCGCTGGTGGCTGGAGGCGCGGCCGGCGTCGGGCTGGTCACCGAGGTGGGCCCCCTGTTGCACGCCTTGCGGATCCTGTTCGGCATCGGGATCGGGATCCTGTTCACCGGGTACTTCACCCTGGCCGCGGATATCGTGCCTGGTCAGCGCCGCACCGAGGGCCTGGCCATCTTCGGGATCTCCGGCCTGGTTCCACTTGCGATCAACCCGCTGGTGGGCAGCCTCGACCTGCACCCGGCCGAGCTGCGGGGCGTGTTCCCACTGGTCGGGGTGGTGGTGGCCGCCTCACTGGCCGCGCTGGTGCTGCTGCGGGGGCCGCGACACGAGGGAGGGGCGACGGAGCAGTACCACCCCATGGCCGCGATCCGCGCGTTGCGGCAGTTCTCGCTGTGGCCGGTGTGGCTGGTCACCGTGGTCTTCTCCGTGCCCGTGGCCGTGTTCCTGGCATTCGCCAACGTCGCGGCCGAGGCGCGAGGGCTGGACAACCCGGGCACGCTGTGGCTGACGTTCGCAGGGGGCGCGACCCTCGTGCGACTGTTCGGGGCGCGCCTGCCCCAGCGCCTGGGCGAACACAACATGGTGGCCCCCGCCCTGGCGATGTACGTGATGGGCCTGGTGATGATGGGGCGCGCGGGGAGTGCGACCGGCTTCCTCGTGGCTGGCCTGCTCGGCGGTCTGGGGCACGGCTACGGCTTCCCGGTGATCGTCAGCCAGGTGGTCGAGCGGGCACCCCGGCGGGTGCGCGGCACGGCCATGGCCACGTACACCGCGCTGTTCGACCTGTCGCTGCTGATCGCAACGCCCGTCTTCGGTCGCGTGGCCGATTCCCGAGATGACGCCACGATGTTCGCGGCGGCGGCCGTGTTCGTCACGGCCGGGCTCGGGATGTGGGCGGCGCTGGAGCACCGGGTGGCGGGGCGGGCGGCAGGCGCCCAAACGGAAACCGGGAGCGACGCCCGTCCTGGTCGTCACTCCCGGCGATTGTGACCCTTAGTGGCTTCCTGCCTTCCCGTTTCCTTCCTGGATCCGGTGTCTCCGTGGGCCACTCCTTCCTGGCGAACCGAAAAAGGAGCAATTGCGGTGCCAGGTTCTGGGAAAAAACACAACACGTTGAAAACAAAGGGAAAAGTAGATTCTACGTCCTGGGCTCCGTGATAGCATGTGCTGAAAACAGCAGCTGAATCCGTCAGATCTGTCGAGAACAGCAGATCAGCCGGACGGGAGGAGTGATGAGTCACCGCGTCGCGGTGGTCGAAGACGACGACCTGTTGTGCCGCACCCTGGTCCGGGCGCTGTCCATCCCCGGGCGGGAGGTGCAGGCGTTCGGCAGCGGCAGGCCGTTCCTCGAGCACCTGCGGTCACCGGCCGGGGAGGGGCGAGCGCTGCAGCTCGTGCTGCTGGACTTCCGGCTCGGCGACATGGACGGCCTGGAGATCCTCCGCGAGCTGCGCGGGATCGACGAGCGCCTGCCCGTGGTGATGCTCACCGCGTACGGTGACGTGCCGCTGGCCGTGGAGGCCATGCAGGCCGGGGCCACCGAGTTCCTGCAGAAGCCGGTGAGCGTGGAGCGGCTGCAGGCCGTGGTGCAGCGGCACCTGGAGGGGGGTGCGGCGCGGCCGCGGGATCTGCTGCTGCTGGACGACCTCGGACCGCTGGTGGGGGACGTGGTGTTCATCGGCCGATCGCCGGCGATGCGTTCGCTGCTGGACATGGTCCGGCGGGTGGGGGAGAGCGAGGTCCACGCGATCCTCGTCCAGGGGGAGACCGGAACGGGCAAGGAGATCGTGTCGCGGCTGCTGCACCAGCTGAGTCCTCGCCGCGACGCGCCGTTCGTACCGATCAACAGTGGCGCGGTCATGCCCTCGCTGCTCGAGTCGGAGATGTTCGGGTACGAGCACGGCGCATTCACGGGCGCGGACCCGGGCGGGCGCGTGGGACGCATCGAGTTCGCGGACGGCGGGACGGTGTTCCTCGACGAGATCGGCGACATGGACCCCGCGCTGCAGGTGAAGTTGCTGCGAACGCTGGAGACCGGCGAGGTACGGCGGGTGGGGTCCAACGAGCTGCGGCACGTGGACGTACGCTTCGTGGCCGCGACCCACCAGGACATGAACGAGCTGGTGCGCCAGGAACGTTTCCGTCGCGACCTCTACCACCGGCTCAGCGTCGTGGACATCCAGGTTCCGCCGGTCCGCGCCCGTGGCGACGACGTGATGCTGCTCGCGGAGCACTTCCTGGACCGCTTCTCACGGGACCTGGGGCGGCGCACCCCCTCGTTCTCCGACGGGGCGCGCACCTGGCTGCGCGGTTACGCGTGGCCGGGCAACGTGCGCGAGGTGCGCAACCTGATGGAACGGGTGGCGCTGCTGAGTACCGGGTCCTCGGTCGGGGTGGAACTGCTCGACGTGGGCACGGGCGATGGGGGCATGGACCCTGTCGGGGCGTTGCGCGACGGGGACGCCGGCCGCTCCGCCGACGCGCTGCACCTCGATGGGTTGACCCTGGCCGAGGTGGAGACCGCGGCCATCGAGCGGGCCATGCAGCGCAGCGGTGGCAACGTGGCGGGAGCCGCCCGTCTGCTCGGGATCGGGTATGGTGCGCTGCGTCACCGGTTGTCGAAAGACCGGGGATCATGACGCCCGATCGATCGGCACGAACGTTGCATAAAAATAAGGTCTGAAGACTTCGGGGGGAGTCGACGTCAGTAAGCGGGAGTCGGATCGAGGGTGATCCGAGCGGCCCGTGTCCTTTCTTGCCTTCCAAGTTGGCGCGGATCTTGAATGTATTTATACCCAAGCCGCGCCATGGCGTGTCGTGGTGAAGCGCGAGTGGAGGCAGCAGCCCCGGGAACGAAAACACAAGCAATTCGGGTACTTTCGGTGAACGAGGGTGCCCAGCGCGTGTAGCGAGACCCAAAGGCCGGCGCGCCGGCTCGAGAGAGAAGCCATGGAACTGTCGGACATCGTTGTCGTACTGGCCCACATGGTGGTCTTCATCGTCTTTGCCAACCGGTACTTCGTTGGCCTGTTCTTCCGCAAGCTGCGCTGGCGGTCGATGGACATGGCCGACGATACGTTCGAGCCCACGGTCAGCGTGGTCGTGCCGATGTACAACGAGGGCAAGGACATCTACCGCAACATCAACCGGCTCGCCGAGCTGGAGTACCCCCACGAGAAGCTGGAGATCGTGGTGGTCGACGACTGCTCGACCGACGACTCCCACGAGTGGGCCCGCAAGGCCGCGGCGCTGCACGACAACGTGCGCGTGCTGCGCAACCCGGTCAACGTGGGCAAGCGCCGCGGCATCAACCGCGCGGTACGGGACTCCGACTCCGAGATCATCGTGTCGGTGGACTCGGACGTGATGGTCGCGCCCGACGCGGTCAAGCAGCTCGTGCGCCGGTTCGTGCGCCCCGAGATCGTGGCCGTGGGCGGACGGGTCAACATCCTCAACAAGGACGAGACCTGGCTGACCCGCATGCAGACCGTGAAGTACTTCTTCGGGTTCGAGTACCTCAAGAACCTCGAGTGCGCGTTCAGCACGGTGATGTGCCTGTCGGGCTGCCTCACCGCCTACCGCCGCGAGGTCCTGATCGAGCTGGAGGAGATCCTCGAGAACCGCAACGTCTGCGGCATCCCGATCAAGTACGGCGAGGACCGCTTCCTCACGCGCCAGATCATCAAGGCCGGTCACCAGACCACCATGACCCTGGACGCCAACTGCTACACCATCGCCCCGCCCACGCTGACGAAGTACTTCTCCCAGCAGCTGCGCTGGCGGCGGTCCAACCTGATCGACTACCTGGGCGGCATCACCCACATCTGGAACGTGCACCCGGCCGTGGCCGTGCACTACCTCGGGCTGTTCTCGATGATGGTCACCTATCCGCTGATCATCATGCACCACTTCATGAAGGGGAACTTCTTCGAGCTGGCCATCATCCACGTGGGCATCCTGGCCATCATGTGCTGCGCCTACCAGATCCACGCGCTGTCGCTGCCGGAGGAGAAGCGGGTCAGCCCGTTCGACTTCCTGGCCATGGCGTTCGTGATGCCCGTGACGTACCTGCTGCTCACGCCGCTGGCGGCGTTCACCCTGGACACCGGCAGCTGGGAGACCCGCGGCCACCAGGACGAGGGGCGGGACAGGAACCCGGCCGAGCCCGAGCCGGTGCGTCCGGCCGTGCCGCAGCCGGTGGCCGCGCTCGTGCCGCTGGCCGCGGCCCACTCCAATGTCATCACCGTGGCCGAGGCCCGCGCGGCGCGGACACGGACCGCAGAGGAATACCTGCCCGTGCTGACCACCGGCGAATTGCCCGTCGTGCAGCGTGTGGCAGCTGACGGAGGTCGTTAGAAATCATGTCTGTCGCCGATTCTGCCCGCAACGGATTCAACAAGGCCATCGTCTCGATCTACAAGCTCATCGGCTTCGTGGTCCTGACCGGGATCATGTTCGGCATCACCATGTACCTGGTCAGCAGCGTGTTCTACCTGGTCGACCGGGGCTGGGTGGTGCCGCTGGTGCTGTCGCCCAGCTCCGAGAAGGTGCTGCAGATGAACAGCCACCTGATCAACCAGAACTACCAGCGCGAGGCCCTGCAGGTGGAGCGCATGTCGCTCGAGGCGCAGCTGGAGAGCATCGACCGAACCATCGAGGTCAGCGAGCAGATGCTGTCCCGCTACAAGACCGCGGTCAGCGTCAACCTCGAGGCCCGGATGGCCGAGCGCGAGGCCCTTCTGGGCCTGTACCAGGAGTACGCCGAGGCCCGTCCCAAGGTCGAGGAGAGCACCGAGGCGCTGGCCGCACTGACCGAGCGCAACATCGACCAGGAGCTCGAGGCCGGGCTGATCAGCGAGGAGAGCTACATCCGCGGCCGCGCGGCCCTGTCGTCCAACCTCACCAGCTGGGTCGGGTATGCCCAGAAGGAGGTGGACTTCGAGACCACGATGGCGGCCCTGGACCGCGAGATCGAGGCGCTGCGCGCCGCGTCCGCGGAGATGGAGCAGGGCTCCGTGGTGGGCGACGCCTCGGCGATGAGCATCGACGTGCTGACGATGATGCGGGAGTACAACCGCACGCGCCTCGACCTCGCGGACCTCGAGGCGCAGCGTCTGCCCATCGAGGCCCAGATCACGGCCATCGACAACAGCATGGAGAGCTACGCGCAGATCCTCGACACGATCCGCAACTCGCCGTACTACTACGCGCTGAACGAGGACGTGACCGTGGCCTTCGTGCCGTACGAGAACCTCAAGAACGTCGAGGAGGGGACCCCGATCTACGGCTGCGCCATGGAGCTGCTGTGGTGCAAGGAGGTCGGCCAGGTGGAGGCCATCCTCGAGGGCGAGGTGGTCACCCGTCACCCGCTGTTCAAGACCGATCTGCGTGGCCTGATGGTGCACATCGAACTCGAGGAAGACGAGTGGGCCGAGGAGAAGGCCCTCTACGCCGAGTCCAAGCCGCTGTTCATCTGAGCAGATCGCAGGGCCCTACTCGCCGCGAGCCGCCTCCACCGCCCCCGTGAAGTAGTGCGACACCGACCAGGCCGTGACCACGGCCACGATGATCGACAGCACCGGCATCGTCCACTCGCCCACGTAGGGCCAGTACAGCGGCCCGAGCACCAGCACCGGCGCGAGGGTGCCCTGCACCACGGCCTTGATCTTGCCGCTGAGCCGGGCGGAGACCGTCTTGCCGCGCGACGACATCACGATCCGGCAGTACGCGACCGCCACGTCCCGCATGGCCATCACCAGTGGCACGAAGGGCAACGCCAGGCCGCTGACGGCCAGGCCCCAGTACACGAGCAGGCGCGTACTGCTGTCGGAGTAGGGATCGAGCATCGCCCCCCACTCGGTGACCAGGCCGTACTTGCGGGCCATGAGGCCGTCCATCACGTCGGTCAGCTCGATCAGGCCCAGCAGCAGGGCGCAGCTCACCAGGAGCACCGGCCCGTGGTCGATGAAGATCAGCAGCAGCGCGAACGTCAGTGCTATCGGGATACGGACCAGGGTGACTGCCAGCAGCGCGAAGAATGCGCCGCGTCGGTCTTGCAGCGGGTTGTCGTCAGTCATGGTCCCGTCCCTGCTCGAAGGCTCCCTAGTATAGGGGCCGCGGCGAAAAGCGAAACCGTCTTCTCGCGCGGGCGGCCGCGCCGCGTGCGCGCTCGCGCGCACGAGCCCTTGATCTGCCGGTCCCGACACGGTACCGAGGGGAGACGCAAGGAGTGCCACGTGATGTTGCGGCAACGCCCGTCCTGGATCTTCGCCTGTTCCCTGTTCCTGCTCGCCCTCGTCGGCCGGGGCTCGCCTGCCTCCGCGCAGGACGAGTTCTCCGACGACGAGATCGCGCTGGAGGCCTACTGCGGGTGGGTCCGCGCCCAGGCCGCGTCCCGCGCCTCCCTGCTGGTCTCGCCGGACCTGTTCGGCATCGCGGGGCCGACCGCGTCCGGATTCGAGGAGACGGGCGACGAGTTCCAGACCTACAACGACGTGGACCTGCGCGTCACCGCCGGCGTGCAGTACCGCCTCTCCAGCCTGCACAAGGGCGTGCTCGCCCGCCAGGTCGGCGAGGCGGAGTGTGACCGCTACGAGGCCCAGCAGCAGCTCAAGCGGCTGCTGGAGCTCGGAGACGACATCGGACGTGCGGAGGCCATCGAGGCGCAGCTGGTGGTGCTGGAGCAGGCCATCCCCCGTGGCGAGGCGCTGGTGGACCTGCTGGAGCAGGGACTCGAGCTGAACTTCTCCACCGTGGAGGAGCTGTACGGCGCGCGGCTGCAGGTGGACGGCCTGCGCAAGCAGGTCCGCGCCCTGCGGCAGGAGGCCGATCGGCTGCGCCGCATGCCCGACGCTGGTGACTCCCCCCTGGACGACCGGCTGCGGGCGTGGTCCGACGCGGACGACGAGCTGGTCCGGCTGGACGGTCGCATCCGGCAGGCGTCGTCGTGGAACGTGGACCTGCGCGGCGGGTACGACCAGCTCATCGGTGAGCCCCGGGAGATCCCGGCGTTCGCCCAGATCCGCGTGTCGTACAACCTCGGCGGGTTCGGGCAGATCGCAGCGGAGCGGCGGGCGCGCGAGGCCCGCGCAGCCTGGCGGGGCGTGGGGTCGGAGTCGCTGCAGTACCGCGTCGAGACCCTCCGCTCGGAGCTGCTGGTGTTGCGCGAGGCCGAGGTGGAGCGCCTGGCCGAGGTGGCGCCGCTGATGGACGACGTGCAGGCGCGGCTGGCGTCCCTCGAGTCGGTCGACACGGATCTCTCCCGCAAGGTGCGCGAGGAACTCTGGCTGGACTTCGTGCGCCTGGACTCGGAGCGCGCATTCATCGTGGCTCACCTCGCGGCTCTCGACCGTCAGCTGGGTCTGACGCCCGTGGAGGCGAGCGCGCCCGTGCCCTCGCCTGGGCCCGCGCGACGCGCTGAATTCAAGGTCACCTGCGGCAAGGTGGGGCAGGGCGAGCCCGGCCGCCTGGAGGTGACCGAACCCAAGGTGCGGGCCGTCTTGCGTCAGGGGGGAGGGGACGCGGCCGAGGCGCGGTTCGTCTACCTCGGTCCGACCGACGAGACCACCGCACTGGGGTCGGGGGACGTGCGACAGCAGCTGGGCCTCAAGCTGAGGGCCGTGGACGGCTGCAACCTGGTGTACGTGATGTGGCGGTTCGCGCCCGAGAGCAAGATCGCGGTATCGGTCAAGCTCAATCCGGGCCAGAGCACCCACGACGAGTGCGGCAATGGCGGCTACACCCAGGTCGCGTACATCGACCTACCTCCCGTCACGCCGGGCGAGGAGCACGTTCTGCGCGCCCGCGTCGACGGCCGCGAGTTGACGGTCTGGGCCGATGACGCGGAGGTCTGGCGAGGCGAACTCGCCGAGGCCGTGGCCGGCCTCGGCGGACACGTGGGCTTCCGCAGCGACAACGCCCGCTTCGAGATGGAATTCACCCCCGGCGAGTGAGATCGGTCAGCTGGCTGACGGCGTAGGACCGAGCACCATGCGCGCGTCGAGCGTGTAGCAGCCCTTGTCCGCGTCCAGCAACCGCACCGGGTTGAGGTCCATCTCCACGATCTCGGGGAAGTCGGTGACCAGCCGCGTGATCGACAGGATGCAACCCAGCAGCGCAGGCACGTCCGCAGGGGTCTGGCCCCTCACCCCCTCCAGGATTGGCCAGATCTGCAGCTCCCGCAGCATGGCCTCGGCCGTGTCCCGCTCGAACGGGGCCACGCGGATAGCGGTGTCGCGGAAGACCTCCACGAAGATGCCGCCCATGCCGACCAGCACCACGTGGCCAAAATTGGCGTCCAGGCGGGCGCCCACGATCAGGTCGCGGCCGCCCAGCACCATGGGCTGGATCAGCGCACCGCCGATGTGGGCGTCGGGGGCGTGGCTCAGCACCGAGTCCATCATGTCCCGGTAGGCCAGCCGCACCCCCTCTTCGTTGCGCAGGTTGAGCTGCACGCCGCCGAAGTCCGACTTGTGGGAGACCTCGG
>CAZXHG010000106.1:0-31418 GCA_964639985.1 uncultured Rickettsiales bacterium | reverse complement strand
CGGGGACTGCGACGACGACGAGGCCCTCACGTGGCCGGGCGCGCCCGAACAGTGCGACCAGGTGGACAACGACTGCGACGGCCTGGCCGACGAGGACGTGGACCTGGACATCGACGGCGACGGCTACAACGCCTGCCAGGGCGACTGCGACGCCTACGACGTCAACGTCTACCCCGGGGCCACCGAGATCTGCGACGGCAAGGACGACGACTGCGACGGCGACCTGCCCCTGGACGAGGCCGACCTCGACGAGGACGACGCCATGGCCTGCGAGGGGGACTGCGACGACGAGGACGCCTCGCTCAACCTCGCGGACGAGGACGAGGACGGCTGGACCACCTGCGACGGGGACTGCGACGACGACGACGACGCCATGAACCTCGACGACGTGGACGGCGACGGCGCCAGCACCTGCGACGGCGACTGCGACGACGACGATCCTGACATGCACCCCGACGACCTCGACGGCGACGGCTACAGCCCCTGCGACGGGGACTGTGACGACACGGTCGCGGACACCTACCCGGGCAACCTCGAGGTGTGCGACGGGGTGGACAACGACTGCGACGGCGTGGTCGACGACATCGACGCGGACGGCGACGGCGCCATCAGCGACGCCTGCGGCGGGGACGACTGCGACGACGGGGACGCCGACGTGCACCCCGGCGCGGAGGAGGAGTGCCTGGACGGGGTGGACAACGACTGCGACGGCATGATCGACGGTGACGACCTCGAGTGCGACGACACCACGGACGACGACGACGACGACACGGACACGCCCTCGGACGACGACATCTCGCCGAGCACGGACTGCCGCTGCACGGCGGACCGGGAGGGGAGGGGCGCGGGGATCCTGGCCGTGGGCCTGCTGCTCAGCCTCGCGCTGCTGCGCCGCGGGAGGCGCCGAGCCTGAACGCCTCGAGGTTCATCTTCACGATCCGCGGCGCGAGCTGCTCGGACAGGGCCTGCTCGGCCGACGCCTCGCTGACCACCTCGGGCACGCTGCCCACGAGGAAGCCCAGCATCACCACGTTGGCGCAGATCTGCCGGCCGAGCTCCTCCTTGGCCAGGCGCGTGGTCGCCGCGCCGGCCGTGCGCTGGTCCAGCTCCTCGGGCAGGGTCACCAGGTCCGCCTCGTAGACCACCACACCGTCGGGCCGCAGCAGCTCCAGGTAGGTGTCGGCCGCCTCCTGGCAGAACGCGACCAGCACGTCGAACTCCTCGGGGTTGACCTCGTGGATCTCGCCGTCGGCGATCGCGATGTCGCAGGTGGTCAGCCCGCCCCGCGTGGCCGAGCCGTAGGCCTGGGTCTGCAGTGCGTTGCGCTGATCGAGAACCGCGGCGTGGCCGAGCAGGATCCCCGCGGTGACCTGCCCTTGACCGCCGTAACCGGCCATGCGTACCCTCATGCTCCCTCCACCATGCGCTGCTGGGCCAGCTCGTCGAGCATGGCCGCGAACTCCGGTCGCTGCCGGTCCTGGTGCGTGCCGATCACGTACTTGCCGTCCAGCTCCTCGGGGGGCATGCCCCGCGCCTTCTTGATGCGCATCGAGTTGTCCTTGAAGTCCCTCAGCTGGATCGCCGCGTCCCGCTGCTGCGTGTACTTGCCGTACGACGTCGGGCATTGGCTGATGATCTCCACGAAGGCGAACCCGGGCCGGCTGAACGCGGTCTTCATCGCCTTGATCAGCTGGAACACGTGGAAGGTGGTCCAGCGCGCGGCGAAGTCCGCGCCCGCCGCTGCCACCAGCTCCGTGATCTGCAGCGGCGGCTCGGGGTTGCCGTAGGGCGTGGTCGAGGTGCGCGTGCCCGTGGGCGTGGTCGGCGCCACCTGGCCCCCGGTCATGCCGTAGATGAAGTTGTTGACCAGGAACACCTTGAGGCCGATGTTGCGCCGCGCCGCGTGGATCAGGTGGTTGCCGCCGATCCCCGCCAGGTCGCCGTCGCCGGCGATCACCACCACGTCGAGCTCGGGCCGCGCCACCTTGACCCCGGTGGCGAACGCGATCGCGCGGCCGTGGGTCGTGTGCAGCGTGTCCACCTTGAAGTAGGGGCTCGGGATCCACGACGAGCAGCCGATCCCGGTCACGGCCACCATGTTGTCCACGTCCAGGTCCATGTCGTCGACGGCGTGGGCGAAGCAGTTGAGCACCGTGCCGCCGCCGCAACCGGCGCAGAACGTGGTCGGCAGGATCTCCTGGCGGAGGTAGTCCAGCATGGGCTGACGATCGTCCATCACGACCTCCCCGCCGCGAGCGCGGCCTCGGCGATCTCCCGTGCGTGGAACACGTGACCCCCGATCTTGGTCAGGCTGTGCACCGGGCAGTGCACGAACCGCTCGACCTCCCGGTTGAGCTGGCCCAGGTTCATCTCCGGCACCACCACCGCCTTCGCGCCGGCGCACAGCTCGGCCAGCTTCGGGCCGGGGAACGGCCACAGGCCGACCAGCCGGATCATGCCCACCGAGTGGCCTCCGGCCCGCAGCTGCTCCACCGCGCCGAACGCGGGCCGCGCGCTGATGCCGTGGGCGATCACCACCACGTCCTCCCCGCCATCGAGCAGGGTGTGCAGCCGGGTCAGCTCGTCGCGGGCGTGCGCGATCTTGCCCACCAGCCGCCGCACCAGGCGGTCGTGGATCGACGGCGTGGTCGCCTTGCGCGTGCCGTCGGCCGTGTGGGTCGAGCCGGTCACGTGGACCCGCGTGCCCTCGCCGAAGCGCACCATGCGCGGCACCGCGCCCTCGGCATCGCCGAACGCGTCGTCCGCCACCTGCGCCAGCGCCCGATCGACCACGGTCACCTCGTCCAGCGCCGGGAAGGCCACCGACTCCCGCGAGTGTCCGGTCTCGCCGTCACTCAGCAGCATCACCGGATTGCGGAAGCGCTCGGCCAGGTTGAAGGCCTCGATGGTCAGGTCGAAGCTCTCCTGGGCCGACCACGGCGACAGCGCGATCGCCTCGTGGTCGCCGTGCGTGCCCCAGCGGGCCTGGTAGAAGTCCCCCTGGGCCGGCAGCGTGGCCTGGCCGGTGGAGGGCCCGGACCGCTGCACGTCCACGATCACCGTGGGCGTCTCGGTCATCACCGCGTAGCCGATGTTCTCCTGCATCAGCGAGAACCCCGGCCCACTGGTGGCGGTCATCGACTTCGAGCCGGCCCAGGCCGCGCCGATGATGCCGGAGATGGAGGCCAGCTCGTCCTCGAACTGCACGAACTTGCCGCCGCACTGCGGCAGCAGGTCGGCCATGGTCTCGGCGATCTCCGACGCGGGTGTGATCGGGTAGGCGCCGAAGAAGTCGCAGCCCGCGTACACCGCGCCGATGGCCACGGCCACGTCGCCCTGCACGAACTGGCTGGTGCCCGCGTAGCGGCCCAGCAGCCGCCGCCTCGCCTCGCTTGCTTCCTTCTGGGCGATCATGGGTCCACCTCCACCACCGTGACCGACATGTCCGGGCAGGCCACCTCGCAGTAGCAGCAGCCGTTGCACGCCTCGGCGTCCGCCACCTCGGCGAGGAAGTAGCCCAGGGGTCCCAGGCGGCTGCCGATGCGCAGCACGTCGGTGGGGCACATCTCGCTGCAGATGGCGCAGCCCTTGCAGTACGGCTCGTAGATGGCGATGCGGAATCGCCGTTTCTTCTTCTTCGCGGCCTCGGCTGCCATGTGCCATCCTTCCGGACCGGGCAAACCAGCGTAGCTGGTTCCGATCGAGGGCGGGATCATAGGGGTGCGCCCGCGTGCGCACAACCCGGCCTGCAGCGATGGTGTACATTCGGCGCCGATCCGAGCCAGGAGGCCCATGACCATGGTCCGCAACGCAGCCGGCCGCGAGGTGCCCGCCGAGGTCAACGGCCGCGCCGAGGTGCCCTACCAGGGCGTGGGCGGGTACCGCCCGGACGGTGTGCACGTGGCCCCGCCGATCCGCACGGCCCTGGACTACCCCGCGGACGGCGACAAGCGGGTCGCCTCCCTGGTCGAGCTGCTCGAGGCCGCCGACCTGCGCGACGGCGCCTGCATCAGCACCCACCACCACTTCCGCAACGGCGACCGGGTGGCCAACGCCGTGTTCGACGCGGCCGCGCAGCTCGGCCTGCGCGACCTGGTCTGGTTCCCCAGCTCGGTCTTCCCCTGTCACGAGCCGATCATCGGCCACATGGAGCGGGGCGTGGTGCACCACGTGGAGGCCGGGCTCAACGGCACGGTCGGCGCCTGGGTCTCCCGCGGCAACATGCGCGGGACCGGCGTGGTGCGCTCCCACGGCGGCCGGTCCCTGGCGATCAAGGGGGGCGAGCGCCACATCGACCTGGCCGTGATCGCCGCGTCCACCGCGGATCCCTTCGGCGACTGCAACGGCACCCACGGCCCCAACCCGTGCGGCCCGCTCGGCTTCTCGAAGCCGGACTCGCGGTACGCCGATCGGGTGGCCGTGGTCACCGACAACCTCGTGCCCTTCCCGTGCGTGCCGTGGGAGATCGACGGCAAGCTCGTCGACTTCGTGGTCGAGGTCGACCGGGTCGGTGATCCCGACAAGATCGTGTTCGGAACGACCCGGGTCACCACCAACCCCGACCGCCTGCGCATCGCCGAGCTGGCCGCGCGGTTTGCCGTGGCCACCGGGATCCTGCGCGACGGCTGGAGCTTCCAGGCCGGCGCCTCGTCCGTGGCCCTGGCCATCCTCGAGTACCTGGCGCAGCACATGCGCGACCAGGGGGCCCGCGCCCGCTTCCTGCAGGCCGGCTCCACCCGCAAGGTGGTGGAGATGCTCGACGAGGGCCTGGTCGAGTACGTGCTCGACGGGCAGAGCTTCGACATGCACGGGATCCTGTCGCTGCGCGACGACCCCCGCCACGTGGCCACGTCCGCGTTCACCTCCTACGACGTCCACACCAAGGGCAGCTTCATGGCCCTGCTCGACGCGGTCTTCCTCGGCGCCACCGAGGTGGACCTCGATTTCAACGCCAACGTGGCCACCCACTCCGACGGCATGCTGCTGCACGGCATCGGTGGCTGGCAGCACTGCCTTGACGCACAGTGCACCGTGCTGACCGTGCCGGCGTTCCGCCGCCGCGGCTCGGTGATCGTGGACCGCGTCACCACCCTGTGCGGGCCCGGTGAGCTGATCGACGTGGTCGTCACGGAGCTCGGCATCGCCATCAACCCCCGCCGCAGCGACCTGCTCGACGCCGTGCGCGGCAGCGGCCTGCCCGTGCGCGAGCTTGCCGACATGAAGGCCGAGGCCGAGGCCGCCGCCGGCCGCGTGCCCGCCCCACAGCTCGGCGACGAGGTGGTGGCCGTGGTCAAGTGGCAGGACGGCACCCTGCTCGATTCGGTGCGCCGGGTGCCGCGTTCTGGGGGCCTTTGATACAATCCGACGCCGACCCGTTCACGCGGGGTCGAGCCAAGGAGACAACATGACGTCCGTACTCATCCGTCTGTTCGCAGCCGCCCTGCTGTCGTGCGTGGTCGCCCTCCCGGTCGCGGCGACCACCTTCTACGTGGACGCCGGAGGCGAGGCCGCCTACTTCGACAACATCGACGGGGGTGACGTGTACGTCGGCGACATCGTCGTCGAGCGCACCGACACCTTCACCCAGGTCGGCATCGGCCGGACCAACGGCGCGGCCGTGGGCGACGAGGTGGACGACGACGGCGTCGACCACCAGGTGCTGGTGCAGATCTACCCCCAGGCCCTGGGCAACGGCTGCGACCTCTACTACACCATGGACGACTGGACGGGCAGCACGCAGGTCACCATGGCCTACGACGGCGCGGTCGGGAACAACGACCGCTTCCTCGGCGCGATCCCGGGCGCGGTCTATGGCGCCGCGACCCGCGTGCAGTTCGAGCTGGTCTGCGTCGGGCCCACGGCCTTCGGCAACGACTTCGAGGCCACGGTGCCGGGCAACGACGGCGCGGACGTCTACTTCTACTGGGACGTGGCATTCACCTGCGTGGACGCGGACGGCGACGGCTACGGCAACGGCGCAGCCGACTGCACATACCCCGAGGTGGACTGCGACGACACCGATGCGGCGGTCAACCCGGGCGCGGCCGAGGTGGTCTGCAACGGCGTGGACGACGACTGCGACGGTGCGCTGCACCCGGCCGAGGAAGACGCGGACGGGGACGGAGTCGCCGCCTGTGACGGGGATTGCGACGACGCGGATCCCGCCACCCTGCCGGGCGCCCCCGAGGCCTGCGACGGCGTGGACAATGACTGCGACGGCACGGTCCCGCCGGACGAGACCGATGCGGACGGCGACGGCTTCCGCCCGTGCGACGGCGAGTGCGACGACGGTGATCCGGGCGTGTTCCCGGGCGCGACCGAGATCCCCTGCGACTACGTGGACAACGACTGCGACGGCCAGCTCGATCCCGAGGAGGTGGACGACGATGGGGACGGCACGGACGAGTGTGGCGGCGACTGCGACGACGCGGACGGCGACGTATTCCCCGGCCAGACCGAGACCCACGACGGCGCGGACGAGGACTGCGACGGCCTCGTCGACGAGGGCGCCCTACCGGCCGAGGCCCTGATCATCACCGAGGTCCAGAAGAACCCGTCCGCGGTCGCGGACGAGGACGGCGAGTGGTTCGAGGTGCTGAACAACACCGACGTGGAGATGAACCTCGTCGGCCTGGTCATCGAGGACAACTACGACACCCACACGATCGCCAGCGACGTGGTCATCGCGCCCCACGACTTCGCGGTGCTGGCCCGCAACGGCACCTTCGCCGACAACGGCGGGGTGACCGCGGACTACGAGTACGGCGGTACCATCCAGCTGGCCAACGGCGGCGACCAGGTGGTGCTGACCTTCGACGGCGTGGAGCTCGACCGCATCGAGTACGACGACCCGGACTGGCCGGACGTGGCCGGCGCGTCCATGTCCCTGGACGTGGACAGCTACGACACCGTGCTCAACGACGACTTCGCCAACTGGTGTGACGCCATCGACGTGTACGGCAGCGGTGACCTGGGCACGCCCGGCGCGGACAACCCCACCTGCTGCCCGGACGCGGACGGCGACGGGTACCACGACCAGGCCTGCGGCGGCGCGGACTGCGACGACGCGGACGCGGACGTGAACCCGGACGCCGCCGAGGTCTGCGACGCCATCGACAACGACTGCGACGCGGGCACGGACGAGCTGGTCGACCACGACGGCGACGGCTACGCCCTGTGCGACGGCGACTGCGACGACACCACGGTCGCGCTCCACCCGGGCGCGGACGAGGTCTGTGACGGCGTGGACAACGACTGCGATCCGGCCACGGACGAGAACGGCGACGCGGACGGCGACGGCGCCTCCATCTGCGACGGCGACTGCGCCGACGCCGACGCCACCATCCACCCGGGCGCGACCGAGGACTGCAACGGCGTGGACGACGACTGCGACGGCAGCGTGCCCGCGGACGAGGCGGACGACGACGCCGACGGCTACAGGGTCTGCGATGGCGACTGCGACGACGCCGCCGCCACCACCTACCCCGGTGCGCCCGAGCTGTGCGACGAGATCGACAACGACTGCGACGGCCTCGAGGACGAGGACGTGGACGTGGACCTCGATGGCGACGGCGTCAACGCCTGCCAGGGCGACTGCGACAACTACGACTTCAACGTCTACCCGGGCGCGCCCGAGATCTGTGACGGCAAGGACAGCGACTGCGACGGCGTGCTGCCCGACGACGAGGCGGACGCGGACGGCGACGGCTTCGGCCTGTGCGAGGACGACTGCGACGACGACGACGCCACCCTGACCCCGGAGGACGCGGACGGCGACGGCTGGTCCAGCTGCGACGGCGACTGCGACGACACCGACGCCGCCCTGGTGCCCGAGGACGCGGACGGCGACGGCGCCACCCCGTGCGACGGCGACTGTGACGACACCGACGCCGACCTCAACATCGCGGACGCGGACGGCGACGGCTTCTCCACCTGTGACGAGGACTGCGACGACGCGGACGCCGACGCCACCCCCGCGGACGCGGACGGCGACGGCTTCTCCGGCTGCAACGGCGACTGCGACGACACCGACGACACCGTCTACCCCAGCGCGCCCGAGTTCTGCGACGAGGTGGACAACGACTGCAACGACGTGGTCGACGACGTGGACCGCGACGGCGACGGCTTCACGCCCCTCGACTGCGGCGGCGAGGACTGCGACGACGAGGACGGCGACGTGCACCCCGACGCGGTCGAGGAGTGCGACGACGGCATCGACAACGACTGCGACGGTGACGTCGACCTCGACGACGACGAGTGCGAGCAGACCGACGACGACGACACGGCGGACGACGACGACGACGACACGGCGGACGACGACGACACGGCGGACGACGACGACGACGACACCGCCATCGGCCCCACGGACGACGACGACGACTGCTCCTGCCAGGTCGACCGGCTCGACCCCAGCCCGGTCAAGGCCCTGGCCCTGCTCCTGCTCGTCGGCGTCCTGATCCGCCGCCGCCGCTGATCCCCACCCCCGCCTCGGGGCCCTCCTCTCCCTGGATTTCCTCCGCCAACCGGACGAAGATCCCCTGATGGGATGGTTCACCGACCAGCGCCGTGGGTCTCTGCTACGGTCGCTCTCGAGGCGCACGGCCGAATGGGCTGCCAGCCAGGGCGGGATCCCCATGGACGAGCACCTCGAAGACTCCGACACCCCCTACTGGACCCTCACCCCTGCCGATGCCCCCAACGGCGGCACGATCACCGTGATGCTGCGTGCCAACGAACATGGGCCATTGGAGGTGGCCCCGGCCAACGACCTTGGCTGGTTCGAGCGATACGGGTGCGAGCCATCGGAACTCGTCCGGATGCTGGACCTCGCGCTGTACGACCTGAGCAGCGACACCTGGCGATCCGATCCCTACCAGGGGCTTCCTTGACGCCGTGAAGAAGAGGGACGTTCGCAAGTGACCCCCGCCTCCCCGCTGTTCGATGCGCTGTACCTGGCTGCAGCCGCCGGCTACCTGCTCACCCTGATCTCCGAGGCGATGTGGCCTCGCGGCCGCGCAATCCCCCTGGCCGCGGGCCTGGCCGCGCACCTCAGCGGCCTGGTCGTGCGGGCCCTGACCATCAGCTACTTCCCGCTGACCAACAAGTTCGAGTCGTTCTACGCCTTCTCCTTCGCGGTGTTCGCCGTGTCCCTGGCCGTGCACCACCGCGCGAGCCGCGGCCACCGCATCGGGCTGCTGGTCGTGGGCGCGATCTTCTACGGCCTGACCCTGGCCTTCTCCAGCGCCGTGTTCTTCCCCCCGCCGCTGATGCAGACCATCTGGTACCCGCTGCACGTGCCGGCCTCTTTCTTCGCCTATGCCCTGTGGACGTCCGCGGCGGCCGCGGGCCTGGCCGTGCTGTGCGGCTCCACCCACGAGCCCACGCGCCGCGCCGTGGCCGAGCACGCCTTCTGGGGCTGGTGTGCGTTCTCCCTGTCCATGATCTTCGGCGGCCTGTGGGGCTACGTGGCCTGGGGTGCCTGGTTCCTGTGGGATCCCAAGGTCGTGTGGTCCGTGGTGCTGTGGCTGTTCTACTCGTCGTTCGTGCACCTGGGGTTGTGGCCGGGCGGGATCGCCCCCCGCACCCGGGCGGCGCTGGCCGTGGCCGGCTTGCTGGTGATGCTGACCGCCTACGTGGGCACGTCGTTCTTCTTCCTCAACTCGAGCCACTCGTTCCGCTGATGCTGAGACGCCTCGACCGCACCCTGCGATCCCAGCGCGTGGGCGTGGTCGCCGGGTTCGTGGCCGCGGCCGCGCTGGGGCTGGGCTCGTTCGTCACCGACCGTTCACCGGAGCTGTACGCGGGCCTGCACGGCGACGACCTGCGGTTCTTCTTCGCGCCCATGGCCTGGCAGCACGCCTGGCTGTACCTGGCCGCTGGCGCCCTGGGCCTGTGGGGCCTGTCGTCCGGGCTGTGTGCCCTGCACGAGGTCCGTTCGCGGCTGAGGCAGCGCCGCTGGCGGCTCACCGGGTGGGGCGTGCCCCTGGTGCACGCCTCGTTCGTGGCCGCCCTGCTCACCCACCTGTGGGGCGGCCTGACCTCCTCCTCCGCCGTGTACGAGGTCGGACCCGAGGGCACCGTGATCCACGGCGCCACCTACCGCGCGGTGGACATCGAGCAGCAGTCCTACCCCGGGGGCATGCCCCGCCGGGTCACGGTCACCATGAGCCGCACGGCCGACGGGGAGGACGAGGAGGTGACCGTCGGCTACAACCGCCCGATCGTGCTGCAGGGCGGCGCGGTCGCGCTGCTGCTGGGCAGGTACGGGCAGGTCGCGGGCGGGGCTGTGCTGGCCCTGGGGCCCGACCTCCTGGAGCTGCAACCCGGCGAGCGCGGGCGGCTCGGCGACACCGAGATCACCCTGAGCCGCGTGGCCACCGGCCGCTCCCTGCGCGTGCCCGTGGCCGACCTGACCGTCACGGGCGGCTCGCAGCCGCGGCACACCATGCTGCCGCTGATGGCGCGTGCACCCGCCGGTGACGAGCTGGCCTTCGTCGACGTGCTCGTCACCCCCGCGGTGATGCTGAACGAGCGCTCGAACCCGACCGCGCCGTACACGCTCGCCCTGTCCCTGGTGCTGGTGCTGGGCGTGACCCTGGCCGGTCTGGAGCACGCTCGACGGAGGAGGGGACGCTCTTCCGTCTCGTGAAGAGAGGCCTCCCGGTGACACACTCCGGAGGGCGTGCCGACACACCGTGCGCACACCTGGGTGCTCACGTCGTGTTTCCGGAAAGACAAGCAATTACGACAGGTTGACCCGTTCCATCTCAAGTGATCCCCGTTGGCTCGGATGTTGCACGTTCCCCTCGCATCCGGAAGGAACGCGCACATGCACACGCCCTGCGGCACCCTCGGCACCCTCCCCATCGCCGCCTCCCTGATGCTGACCCTCGCCGGCTGTGGCCCGCAGCAGCCCGAGCCCCAGCCGCCGACGGACAAGGAGGAGCGCCTCGACTGGTTCGACGTGGACGACTTCAGCATCACCGTGCACCCGGACGAGGCCGAGTTCGAGGACCTCGTCGAGGTGGTCGACACCTTCCACGACGCCCTGCCGCCGGACATCGCCTGGTCCGTGACGGACGCCTCCCGGGAGCAGCTGCGTGCGATCAGCTCGTGGACCTATCTGCAGGACGTGGTCGAGTACACCGGCGAGGACGCCCAGCAGATGGGCGTGGAGCTGACCATGGGCCTGGTCGAGGTGCCCTACGACGACCTGATCGCGATCATGCCCCCCGGGCACTGGGGCCTGAACCTGGCCCACTACCTCGGCGGCGAGCTGCTACCGATGGAGGGGATCGACGGCGGCCAGTACGAGCGAATGGTGCTCAGCTCGTTCGACTGCGACATCGACATCGACCTGGTCAACAACGACATGACCAAGGCCGAGATCGTGCGCCATGAAGCGGATCGCGCCGAGGTCTACTGGCGCGTGTACCACAGCGACAACGACACCACCGACTCGGACGTGGGCAGCGTCAGCTTCGAGCGCTACGACGACGGTTCGACCCTGGTGACCTTCCACTCGGCCCACGTGATCCGCGGCCTGGGCGGGCTAATCCCGCTGTTGCCCAGCGACGGCTGGATCATCGAGGACGCGATGTTCGACGCGACCTCGGACATGTTCACGGACTTCATCGCCGGCTACCAGGTCCTGGTCGAGGACCAGTACGTGCCCGGCGACGACAGCGAGGATGGCGTGGCCAGCTACGAGCAGACCGTGGCCGAGGACGAGTGGCACCACTACGGTCCGTTCTCCGTGGCCGAGTCGCGGATCCTGGTCGCGGACCTCTACGGGGACGGTGACGCCGACCTGTACGTGCTCGAGGGAGGCCAGCCGGACCACTTCGACTGGGATTGCCGCCCGTTCCGCTCCGACTCCGAGGAGATCTGCGAGGTGGACGGGCCGGGGCCGGTGTACGTCAGCGTCTACGGATACGAGGCCAGCAGCTACACCCTGGACGTCACCTGGTAGCCGCCACGTAGTCCCGGATCTCCTGCGGCCGCTGGGCGCTCCACTCCTGCAGGCAGGTGATCTCGTCCTCGAACTTCTCGTCCGTGTACTCCTTGCGCGGATCGGCGTACGCGTGGTCGCGGATGCGGTCTCCGAGCCAGGCTGCCTTGCCCGGCATGTCCAGCGACTCCACGTGGTCGGCCATGGCCTCGAGGTGCTCGAGAAACGTGGCGTGGCAGTCCGGATCGGCCTTGCACCGCCCGGCCAGCCAGCCCGCGGTGTAGCCGTCGGGATCCGTGGCGTAGTCACCGCAGGTGTAGTCGGCCCCCCAGGGATTCCAGCCCCAGGCCAGGTCCGTGGACCACGGCACGAAGAACCACTGGTGCAGGGTGGGCTCGTGGTACAGGTGGAAGTTGTTGACGTTGCTCGAGTAGCTGTCCCAGTGCCCGAGCACCACCTCGAGCGCCATGGCGTCGAGGAAGCGTTCCCAGTCCATGAGCTCGTCCATGGTCGCGAAGAATGCGTCGTCGTCCTCGACCGTGGCCTGCTCGCAGAGGTCCAGCAGGTCGCCGAGGCTGTCGCCCTCCCCGGGCTCGTTGATCTGGAAGCAGGTGCAGTCTTCGTCGAGATCGCAGTGGTACTTGAACGACCCGGACTCGTACACCGCGCCGCTGGGGTCGTCCCACCACCCCTGCACGAAGTCCTCGTCCAGGGTCTCCACGATGGCGTACAGCCCGTACGGCTCGTTGTTGACCGTCACGTTGGCGTAGCCCACCCGGGAGGCGGGCAGGCCGGCCTCGCGGTACGCGTGGTACGCCAGGTACTCGTGGGCCATGGACGGGTCGTAGACCAGGTTGTTGAGGGTGATCCGGTTGAGCCCGCAGAACCGCTGGGGCTCGTGCTCGAAGTCGAACTTGACCTTGAACGCCGCCTTCTCGGTCAGCGGCCGCCAGCACACGTTGCCCTTGAGCCGCACGCCCACGTCCACCCAGCGGTGGCCGTCGTGCTCGAAGTCCGCGACCTGGTACTCCCGCGACTCGTCGAGCAGCGCCTCCGCCGACTCGTCGGGCAGCTCGATGCGGATCTCGTGCACCACGTCGTCGGAGAACACGTGCTCGGGCGTGCACTCCCAGTCCGACCCCGGGACCTGCTCTGGCGGGGATTCGTCGTCGTCCCCCGCGTCATCGTCCCCGATGTGCTCGACCTCCTCAGGCGACTCCGGCTCGGCCCTCACACACGACAGCGCCCCCAGCATCGGCATCAGCAGCAGCAGTCTCGTCATCGCGCGTGTCATGGTCCTCGGCCCAGGAATTCCCGGACCTCCATGGTACCAACGGAAAAAGGGACGCTCATAAGTTCATAAGTTCTTGTCCGCCGGGCCGTTCCTGACCGCATCCGGACGGACGGAGTTTCTTATGAACTTATGAGCGTCCCTTTTTTTCCTTCGCCGCAGGAAGAGCGGCGCCAGGATTCCGAGGATGAGTAGTGGAGACGGCCCGGAGCCGGTGGTTGTACTGCATTCGCACCCGCCGTCATCGTCGTCGTCCAGGGGCTCGCCGTCGTCGTCGTCAATCGCCGTGTCGTCGTCGTCGCCGGCCGTGGTGTCGTCGTCGTCGCCGGCCGCGCTGTCGTCGTCGTCGCCGGGGTCGCACTCGTCGTCGTCGAGGTCCACGAGGCCGTCGCAGTCGTTGTCGAGCTCGTCGGTGCAGTCCTCGGCGGCGTCCGGGTGCACGTCGGCGTCCTCGTCGTCGCAGTCCTCGCCCTCGTACTGGTCGCTGGTGAAGCCGTCGGCGTCGGCGTCGAAGTCGTCGGCGCCGTCGCAGTTGGTGTCCTGGCCGTCGTACCAGGGATCGTCGGCGTCCGGGTTCAGGGCCGGGTCGGTGTCGTCGCAGTCGCCGCCGCCGTACGCGTCGCTGTCGTGGCCGTCGCCGTCGGCGTCGTAGTCGGCCTCGCCGCCGCAGTCCGAGTCCACGCCGTCGTACCAGTCGTCCGTGGCGCCGGGGTAGGTCGTCGCCTCGGTGTCGTCGCAGTCCACGTCCGCGATGTCGCAGTGGGCGTTGCCGAACGCGCCGCTGCCGTACCCGTCGGCGTCCCCGTCGATGCACGGCTCGAGGGGCAGGTCCAGCAGGCCGGCGCCGAACACGTGGTCGTAGCCCGCGTCGCCCGCGTCCTCGGCCATCACCCGCAGGGCGTGGCCCACCATCTCAGGGGTCATGGACGGGTCCGCCTCGAGCAGGAGCGCGGCCGCTCCGGCCAGGGTGGGCGACGACATGGACGTGCCGTACGCCTCGCCGTAGGTCGCGCAGTCGGTGCCGTCCGGGGCCACGATGTCCGGCTTGTCGCGGCCGTCGTTGGTCGGCCCCTGGCCGCTGTACCCGGCGATGGAGGGGTTGTTCCAGTCCCCTCGGTTGACCGCACCCACGGTGAACGCGCCGTGCGCGTCCCCGGGCTCGCCGATGCTCGACGACGCCACCTGGTGTTCCAGGTCGTTGTAGTAGCTGACCAATGTCATATCTAGGCTCGCGGTCGGCCCGCTCTCGTGCTTCACCACCACGTGGTACGGAGCCTGTCCACCGTCATACGTGGCCCACACCGCCTCCACCGGCCCGTACCACGGCCCCTGCGGGTAGACGCTGGACATCACCTCGGTACCGTCGGAGGCGTACAGGTACAGGTCCAGGTCGGTCTCCGGATTGTCGTACTGATCCCAGCTGAGCACCACGGTCACGTCGAACTCGCCGTCGAGGCCCATGCCCTCGTCCGTGCCGTCGAACTCCAGGGTCGAGTCCGCGTCGTCGTCCAGCCAGCCTCCGCGCCAGTGGCCCTCGGCGTGGTTGCCCGCGGACACGGCCCAGAACACGCCGTCGTCGTCCCGCGACTCGTTGACGATGGTGGTGATCGGGCCGGTGTCGTCGGCGTAGCTCTGCCCGGTCCACGACAGGGACTGGTTGGCCACGGTGATGCCCTCGGTGGCCATGAAGTCGGCCGCGTTCTCCAGGTCCACCTCGTCCTCGACCAGCACGCAGTACAGGTCCACGCCCGGCGCCATGTCGAGCATGTGCTCGGCCACGCCCACGCCGTGGGGGTCGTACAGCTCGATGTCCTCCCACGCCACCACCGTGCCGCCCTGCACGGCCACGGCCGTGGCCGGCAGTTCGCCGGCGTGCACGATGTCGGTCAGCTCCTCGAAGCCGCCGTCCACCACCGCGGCCTTGACCCCCGCGCCGGTGAAGCCCGCGTCCTGCCAGTCGTCCGCCCCGGTCAGGCCCACGCTCTCGGACAAGGTCGAACCGAAGCCGGTGACGTGGAACGGGGTAGGGGAGCGCACGTGCCGGACCGACGGCACGGCCGTGAGGTGCTCGATCCGGTCCGGGGGCACGAGCACCCTGGCCCAGCTCCGCGACACGGCGTCCAGCTCGGCACCCGCCGCGGCGACCGCGTCGGGATCCAGGTCGTCCGGGGCGCCGTCGACCTGCACGATCACCGGGAACCGCACGGCGCCGTCCACGATCCGGAGGCGCCAGTTGCGGGCCTGGGCGGCGGTCAGCACGGCCTCGGTGTCGCCGGTCAGCCAGCGCTCGGCCTGTGCGGCGAGGAAGGGATCCACGCCCGCAGCCGTTGCACCGTGATCGACGGACGGCGCGCACGCAACCACGAGCATCCCCGCGAGCACCAGCGCGCACGCAGCGCCTGTTCGCATGCCGTTCCCTTCCGGCCCGCCCAACCCCTCGATCCAAGTCTATAATGCGGGGCCTCGATCAGGGGGTGCGTGGAGGGACGGACCCCGGGAGGATTGCATGACCAGCCTGGGTATCGACGTCGGCTCGGTGGCCGTGCACCTGGCGCTGCTGGACCCGGAGGGCCGGGTGCTGTGGCGCCGCTCGCGCGCGCAGGGCGGCAAGGTCGCGGCCACGCTGACCGCGCTGTTGCAGGCGCTGATCGACGAGCGGGGGGACCAGGACGTGCGCGTGGGCCTGACCGCGTCGGCGCGCCCCCTGGTGGGCCCGGACTGGCCCGCGGTGACCTCCACCTCCGAGGTGGTGGCCGCGGCCCGGGGCGCGGCCCGGCTGTGCGACGACGCCCTGGCCGTGATCGAGATCGGCGGCCACCTGTCCCGCTGGATGGCCCTGACCGGACCGGGCGGGGACCTGACCGACTTCGCGGTCTCCGGCCTGTGCGCGGCCGGCGCCGGTGCCTTCCTCGAGCAGCAGGCGGGCCGCCTCGACCTGACCGTGCAGCAGCTGGCCGCCCAGGCGGCCGCCTCTCGCCATGGCGCGTCCGTGGCCGGCCGGTGTTCGGTGTTCGCCAAGTCCGACATGATCCACCTGCAGCAGAAGGGCACCCCGGTCGAGGAGATCGCCTACGGCCTGTGCCTGGCCCTGATCCGCAACTTCGGCGCCACCGTGCTGCGCGGCCGTGTGCTGACCCCGCCGGTGGCCGTGGTCGGCGGCGGCGCGCTCAACGGCGGCCTGGTGCGGGCCCTGAAGCAGGTGTTCGACCTCGCCGACGCCGACCTGCGCATCCCGGACCTGCCCCAGTCGGTGGCGGCCGTGGGCGCGGCCATGGCCGCGGACGAGGACGACGTGATCCTCCTGTCGCACATCCGGGACCTGGTCGGGCGAGGGGTGGGCCGCTCGACCATCACCCACCTCGAGCGGCTGCCCGATCCGGGCGTGGAGCCGCCCATGCCCGAACCGGACGGCGCCGGGATCGGAGACGACCCCGTCTATCTGGGCGTGGACGTGGGCTCGGTGAGCACCAACCTGGCCCTGCTGGACGGGGACGGCGAGGTGGTGGATGCGTGCTACCTGCGCACCCGCGGCCGGCCGCTGCTGGCGCTGCAGGAGGGCCTGGATCGGCTGCATGCGCACCACGGCGACGGCCTGGACGTGGTGGGCGTGGGCACCACCGGATCCGGGCGGCACCTGGCCGCCTGGTTCCTCGGCGGGGACGTGGTGCACAACGAGATCACGGCCCAGCTACGGTCCTCGGTGGCCTACCTGCCCGAGGTGGAGACCGTGCTGGAGATCGGTGGCCAGGACTCCAAGTACATCCACGCGCGCGGCGGCCACATCGTGGACTTCACGATGAACAAGATCTGCGCGGCCGGCACCGGATCGTTCATCGAGGAGCAGGCCGAGCGGCTGGGCATCTCGATCATCGACGAGTTCGCGGCCCTGGCCCTGTCCGCGGAGCAGCCGGTGGACCTGGGCACCCGTTGCACGGTGTTCATGGACAGCGAGCTGGTGCACGCCCTGCGCGCAGGCGCCGGCATCGAGGACATCACCGCGGGCCTGGCCCTGTCCGTGGCCCAGAACTACCTGGACCGGGTGGTGGCCGGGCGGCCCATCGGCGAGCACGTGCTGTTCCAGGGGGGCACGGCCTCCAACCGGGCGGTGGTGGCCGCCTTCCGCCAGATCCTGGGTCGGCCGGTGCGGGTGCACCCGTACAACCGCGTGTCCGGCGCCGTGGGCGTGGGCTTGCTGGCGCGCGACGCGCGCAAGGAGGGGCGGCTCGACAGCGCGAGCTCGTTCCGCGGCGTGCGTGGCTGCCGGGGCGCGCTGGACCGTTCGTTCGAGTGCACGCAGTGCACCAATCGCTGCCAGGTGAACCGCTTCAAGGACGGCGACGAGGTGTTCTTCTTCGGAGACACGTGCGAGCGGTTCACCTCCCGGGCGGGCCGCGGCGGCCGCGCCCTGCCCGAGGGGCCGCTGAGCCGTCTGGACGAGCTGGTGCTGGGCGGGGGCCAGGTGGGCGACGAGACCGTGGATCCGGAGCGCGCGATCGGGATCCCGCGAGCGTCCCTGTCGTACCCGCTGCTGCCGCTGTACGCCTCCCTGGCGCGGGCTGCCGGGCGGGAGCCGGTGCTGTCGAAGCCCAGCTCCACGGCGATCGCGTCGGAGGGCCTGCGGCGGCTGGCGGCCGAGACCTGCCTGCCGGTGAAGATGGTGTACGGCCACGTGCAGGAGTTGCTCGACCGCGGGGTGCGCACCATCATGCTGCCGGCCGTGCTGTCCATGCCGGGCCGCCCGGGCGAGCACGAGCGCTCCGAGACCTGCCCGTACACCCAGCACCTGCCGTACATGGTGCGTACCACCATGGACGCGCACCTGATCGCGCCGCAGCTGCGGCTCGAGGCGCCACCCGACCAGCGGGTGGTGCATCCCGAGGTGCTGGCCCGCAGCCTGGGCATCTCCGTGGAGCGGCTGGACCAGGCCGTGCAGGAGGGCCTGGACGCGATGGCCGTGGTGCGCCAGCAGATGCGGGAGCTGGGCGACGGGGTGCTGACCTCGGACGCCGAGCGCATCCTGGTGGTGCTGGGCAAGCCGTACAACGTGCACGACACCTTCCTCAACCTGGGCCTGGGCCGGCACCTGCAGCGCCTGGGGCTGCCCCATCTGGCCATGGAGTGCCTGCCCCTGGACGAGGTGGAACTCGGAGAGCGCTGGCTCGACCTGCCGTGGGGCATCAACCGCGACTACGTGCGCGTGGCCCATCTGATCCAGGACGACCCACGGCTGTTCCCGGTGGTGCTGTCGAGCTTCGGCTGTGGGCCGGACGGGTTCGCGGTCAAGCACGTGGACGCGCTGCTGGAGGGGCGGCCGAGGCTGCTGCTGGAGCTGGACGAGCACCGGGCCGAGGCCGGGCTGATCACCCGGCTGGAGGCGTTCTCCGACGAGATCGACGGCTACCTGCGCACCGGTTCGCTGGACCGCGGCCACACCATCGACGAGGAGCGGGTGGCGCGAGAACCCGGCGCGGTGGATCGGCTGTTCCTTCCCCACGTCGCGGACCACGTGTGGGCCTACGCCGGCGCTCTGCGCCGGGTCGGCCGGGAGGCGGTGATCCTGCCCAAGCCGGACGACGCCAGCCGCAAGCTCGGCGAGGAGGTGGCGTCCGGCCGCGAATGCCACCCATTCTCCATGGTGGCCGGGGACCTGCTCAAGCTGCTGAGGGACCGGGAGGTGGGCGAGCGGGATGCGTTCTACTACCCCGGCGGCCTCAACCCCTGCCTGATCCCGCAGTACCGTGACTCCATGCTACTGGCCATGCAGCGTCTGGGCGGCCGGCGCATGCAGGTGGTCACCCCTCTGATGGACGACATGCTGTCCACCTTCGGCGTGCGTGGGCTGCTGGCCATGTGGGAGGGGCTGGTGGCGACGGACCTGCTGACCGAGGGCCTGTGCCGCGTACGACCCTACGAGGCCGAGGAGGGCGCCACGGACCGGCTGCACCAGCGCTCGCTGCGGGTGCTGGCCGACGCGGTCGAGCGCGGCGAGGTGCGCGATGCGCTCACGGGCATCGCCCGGGAACTGAGCGCCATCCCGGTGGACCGCACGCTGGACCGACCGCGGATCGGCGTGGCCGGGGACGTCTACACGCGGGTCAACGACTTCGCCTGCGACGACCTGTGGCGGCGGCTGGAGGACATGGGTTGCGAGGTGATGCCGCCGCCCATGTTCACCGACGTGGCCGACTACAACGTGTCACGCCGGATCGGCTGGGCGCTGCGGGACCGCTGGCTGTCCGAGGCCCTGCGCTGGCGGGGCTACGAGCTGCTCAAGGATCGTTCCACCGAGAAGCTGCGCGAGGTGTTCGCCGACGTGGTGCCACCGCGGCGGCCGATCGGCTACTTCGAGGCCACGGAGGCGGCGCGCCGCTACGTGGGCCGGGAGTCCAACAACCTGCTGGTGCTCAACCTCGCCGAGATGATCGACTTCGCTCGCCGCGGCGCGCACGGCCTGATCAACGCCATGTGCTTCAACTGCATGATCGGCACCACGTCCGCGGCGATCATGGAGCGGATGCGGCGGGACCTCGAGGGCATCCCGATGACGTCGCTGACCTATGGGGGTACGGGCGGCTCCACACCCACGGCGCGGCTGGAGGCATTCACCTGGCAGGTGCACCGCTACTTCGAGCGGGGCAGCACCTCGTCCACGAAGCGGTCGATCTCGCCGTAGTACAGCTCCGGATCCACGTCCATGGTGTCGTTGTGACCCGCGCCGGGCAGGGGCACGAACGTGACCGGCCCGCGGGCCTCGGCCGCCAGGATCTCGCCCATGCGGTAGGGGATCAGCTCGTCGGCCGTGCCGTGCAGCAGCAGCTTGGGCAGCGCCACCTCGGCGACCCGGCGGCGGTTGTTCATGCAGGAGCGCACCAGCATGCGCACGAACGGCAGCGGCGCCATCTCGGCGGCCATGTCCGGAAGGGAGGTGAACGTGCAGTCGGTGATGATGCCGGCCACCTCCGGGTGGCGCGACGCCATCTCCCAGCTCACCCCGCCGCCGAGGGAGCGGCCATACAGGATCACGTGTTCGGGGCCGCTCGCGCGCTCCACCAGCCAGGCCAGCGCGGCCTCGGCGTCGGCGTACGCCGCCTTCTCGGAGGGCTTGCCCGGGCTGTGGCCGTAACCGCGGTAGTCATACATCAGCACGGCCAGACCCCGGTCGGCCAGCCTCTCGGCGATGGGCAGACGGTGGGAGATATTGCCCGCGTTGCCGTGACTGAACAGCAGGTATGCGCGGGGCGTGCCCACCGGCGTGATGTACCAGCCGTGCACCTGGCCGCCGTCGGCCGTGGTGAGCGCGACGTCCTCCCAGGTCAGGCCGTAGTGGTCCGGTCGGGCCTCGTGGTCCGGGGTGGGGTAGAAGATGAGCCGCTCTTCGAGCATCGCTGCGATCCCGAGCGCTGCGAACGCGAGCAGCAGCAGCGCTGCCGCCCCGATCGCGAGGTTGCGTCGCCATCGCGGCGCCTTGCTGGTGCCTGGTCTCGATGCTGCCATCTGCCGTCGCCAACCCGCGAGCGCGCGCGCGCCTTCCACTCTGCGGCCGGATCGATTACCCTTCCGGGTCTCCGGTCCCGCCGGCTGGGGCCGAAGTGTATTCCAGGGTGGAGAACGACGCGATGACCAATCGTATCCTCTGCATGGCCGCAGCGCTCGTCGCAGCGCTCCTCGTGGTGGGCTGTGGCACGGGCAACCGCTCCGGCTTCGACGTGGAGATCAACCCCGACGCCGTGGCCTACGCCGGCTCGACCGCCATACCGGCCGACCTCTACATGCCCAACGCCCACGCCGGCAACGTGGAGTTCTCCCACGGCGTGCACATGATCTTCGCGGACACCTGCGAGGAGTGCCACCCCGAGCCGTGGCCCATGAAGCAGAGCCCGTCCGGCACGATCCAGATGGCGCCCATGTACGAGGGCCAGTCCTGCGGCGTGTGCCACGACGGCACCGAGGCGTTCGCGGCCACTTCCTGCACCCGCTGCCACGACCTGGACTCGGTCACCGCGACCCTGCCGGATATCCAGCAGCCCGGCGGCGGCTTCGGCCCGACCACCTTCTCCCACAACATGCACCTGATGGCAGGCGCCACCTGCGAGAACTGCCACCCCGAGCCGTGGCGCTGGACCGTGAGCGAGCCCGGCGCGATGCAGATGGGCCCGATGTACGTGGGCGCGTCCTGCGGCGTGTGCCACGATGGCCGCCAGGCGTTCGACGCCACCGAGTGCGCCCGCTGCCACGACCGCGGCATGGCCCGGGACGTGGGAACGCAGCCGGACGACATCGAGTGGCCCGGAACCGAGGAGTACGCGCGGGTGGTGTTCAGCCACGTCACCCACGCCCAGTCCGGCAAGACCTGCGACGCGTGTCACGACGGCCTGTTCGAGTACACCACCTCGCCGGCTGGCGCCTTCCCCATGGTGCCGATGTATGCCGGCCGCACCTGTGGCACCTGCCACGACGGCGGCGAGGCGTTCCCGGCCACGGACTGCGCGGCCTGCCACGAGGGCGCGTCCAACCCGGTGGACGCCGCTGCTGCCGCCGAGATCGCCGCCGCAGCCAGCGCACCCGCCGAGGACTGAGCCCGCCTCACGCAGCGCCTGTGCCTGCGGGTCTGTCGATATCCCGCCCAAGAGCGTATCCTGGTCCGTACGGAGGACCGATGTCCCGTGTGTGCACCCTGGTTCCCTGGCTCCCCCTGGCCCTCTGCCTCGGCTGCGTGGGCGGTATCAACACCCCGCAGGAGGGGATCGAGCGCGACGAGTGCCTCGACGAGCTCGACAACGACGGCGACGGCATGGTCGACTGCGACGACATCGACTGCGGCGACTGGGACGTCTGCGGCGGCAGCGCCACGGACGACGACGACGACACGTCCGCGGACGACGACGACGACGATACGGGCGGCGACGACTGGGAGGTCTGCATCAACGAGTTCATGGCCTCCAACTCGTTGACCATCCCGGACGATACCGACGCCTACCCCGACTGGATCGAGCTGCACGACCTGACCGGCAACGGCATCGATCTGGACGGCTGGTCGATCACCGACAACCTCGACGACCCGGAGAAGCACGGCCTGGGCGCGGTCACCATCCCGGCGGGCGGCTACCTGCTGCTGTGGGCCGACGGCATGCCCGAGCTCGGCGAACGGCACCTGTCGTTCAACCTCGCGGCCGAGGGCGAGGAGCTGGGCCTGTACCGGCCCGACGGCTCGGCGGTCAACACGCTGGTGTACGAACAGCAGGTCACCGACTGGTCCGCCGCGCGCATGCCGGACGGCACCCTCGAGTGGGTGATCGACGAGACCCCCACGCCGGGCCAGGAGAACGGTTGAGCGGGCCCGGTCCGATCGCCGGGCGGCTCGCCTGGCTGGCAGCGCTGCTGTGCGTGGCCCTGGTGGGGTGCGACAGCGGCGGCATCGTGCACGGTGACGGCTGGGGTCCGTGGATCCCGTCCGACGACGACGACGTGGCCGACGACGACGACGACGTGGTGGACGACGACGACGACGTCGAGCCCCTGCTGGAGGAGATCACCGGCGCGGAGGGGGATCCCAGCGCGTTGATCTACGACTGGGGCGAGGTCCAGACCTTCGAGATCACCCTGGAGCAGGACGAGTACAACGCCCTGCGCGTCGATCCCTACACCTATGTCGCGGCGGATTTCACCTGGGAGGGCGTCACCTATGGCCCGGTGGGCGTCCGGCTCAAGGGGCAGGGTTCGTTCCAGTCCATCGACGACAAGCCCGCGTTCAAGGTCAAGTTCAACGAGTTCGTGTCCGGTGGGCGCTTCCTCGGCCTGGAGTCGATCACGCTGAACAACATGGTGTGGGACTACTCCATGATGCACGAACGCCTCGCCTACCGCGTGTACCGCGAGGTGGGCGTACCCGCGTCGCGCAACAACCACGCGCTGGTGTACGTCAACGGCATGTTCTACGGCCTGTACGCCAACACCGAGTCCACGGAGCCGCACCTGATCGGCCAGTGGTTCGAGGACACGGGCGGGTCCATGTTCGAGGGCTGGGACGTGGACTTCTATCCCTGGTACGTGGACTCGTTCCAGCTGGACTGGGGCCCGGACGACTACAGCAACATCGCGGGGCTGGCCGACGCCCTGCAGACCCCGGGCGCCGACGGCCTGACCGCGGCCGAGGAGCACGTGGACCTGGACAACTTCCTGCGCTACTGGGCCGTGGGCGCGGTCGTGGCCCAGTTCGACGCCTACCCCTACACCAGCCCGGGGGACGACTTCCAGGTCTACGACGACCCCACGTCGGGCACCCTGTGGTTCATGCCCTGGGGCACGGACGAGACGTTCTACTACCCGGACAACTCCATCACCTCGGTCAACGGGATCCTGGCATCGCGTTGCCGGGAGGTGGTGGACTGCCGTGCGGCCTGGGAGGCCCAGGTCTGGGAGGTGATGGATCGGGTCGAGGCCCTGGACTGGGTGGCCCTGTTCGACGAGGTGGCCGACGAGATCGGCGACCACGTGCAGGCCGATCCACGACGGCCCTACGACATGGGCACGGTCTCCACCTACCAGTCGTCGATGCGGCAGATGATGGCCAACCGGCGCGCCGCGCTCGAGTCCCAGATCGGGGCGCCCTGAGCCCGATGATCCGACCCTTGACGATCCTGGTCCTGGCCGCCGTGCTGGCGGGCTGTCCCGGCATGGACGGACCGGACCGGGTGCCGGGCGGCGACCCCCACGGCGATCCCCCGCTGGAGCACGTGGGCGGCGTCGAGCTGCCCGTGTGCGATCCGGTCGCCCTGCTCGGCGAGGTGTACTTCCTGGAAGGGGACACGGTCACCCTGTCGTTCGAGTGCGGCAGCGGCGCGGATCCCGCCGGGTTCCGCGCCTCCCTGGTCACATCGGCCAGCGGCGCGTGGTTTGACAGCGACACCTGGGAGGTGAACTGGACCACGGATCTGGCCGACGGCGGCCGCCACGAGTTCCTGGTGAGTGTGTGGCCGGAGGGGTACGACGATCACGACCTGCTGCCCGAGACCGCGGTGGGCACCCTGTGGGTCGCGGACGACTGGGACCACCCCCAGAACGAACGCGTCGTGCCCACGCAGTACACCGAGGAGTGGGGCCTGCCCGTGATGCACCTCGAGCCCCAGGGCGCGCTCGAACAGACCCACGTGCCCACCACCATCACCTTCATGGGCCACGCCTACGACGCGGAGATGAAGATCCGCGGCGCGGTATCCACCTACTACCCCAAGAACAGCTACACCCTGCGCTTCGGCGACGAGGACCTGGACGCGGACCGCCTCGGCCTCGGCACCAAGGACCACCTCGTCCTGATCACCTCGTTCGACGACAACAGCTATGCCCGCCAGAAGCTGTCGTACGACATCTGGCTGGCCATGGCCGATCACTTCGGCCGGGCGCGCATGACGCCGCGTACGGCCTTCGCGGTGGTCTACCTGTACGGGGAGTACTGGGGCCTGTACACGGCCTGCGACCGCATCGACGACCACTTCGCCGAGGAGATGGGGCTGAACCGCGAGGGCAACCTGTTCAAGGCCATCAACCACGACGCCAACTTCTACCGGACCAACTCGGGAGGCGGCACCAAGGGGACCCTGCACGACGGCTACACCAAGGAGGAGGGCCAGCCCGAGGACGGCCAGCCCGGGGCGTGGGACGACCTCGACGCGCTGGTGGCATTCAGCGCCGACAGCGACGACGCCACGTTCGCCGCCGCGGCCGAGCAGTGGATCCGCACGGACGAGTTCATGGACTGGTTCCTGTTCGTGTTCCACATCCTGGCCGAGGACTCGGCCGGCAAGAACGCCTACCTGTACAACGATCCCGACGACTTCGGGTTCCGGTACGTGCCGTGGGACATGAACCACTCGCTGGGCCAGGACTGGCGGACCCAGCGGGAGGATCCCTGGACCACCAACACCTACACCTGGAACAACGGCATCTTCACCCACTTCCAGGAGCACGGCCCCAGCGCGGACGAGCTGTGGGCCCGCTACGACTCGCTGCGTGAACCGGGCGCGCCCCTGTCGCTGTCGTGGCTGCACGGCACCCTCGACGCCTACTACGAGGTCATCGATCGCCACGCCGTGCGGGACTGGGACGCCTGGGGCGCCGACTACCTGTCGTACTGGGCCGCGTACAACGACACGACCTATGTCGAGGAGAGGGAGTTCCTGTACGCCTGGCTCGAGGACCGCGACGACTGGTCCTGGGCCAGCTACCCCTGAAGCTGCGCCAGCGCCCAGGCCACCGCGTCCACCACCTCGGTGGGGTGCGCGTGCAGCGGCCGGTTCAGCACGTGCAGGTCCCGCTGCGCCAGGGTCGCGTCGGCCGCAGCCGCCCGCAGCCGCTCGGCGTGCCGTGTCATGGGCCCGTGCAGGTGGTCGGGCGTGCCCTGCAGGCGGGCGTAGGGGCCGTCCAGGGCCGCGATCATGCGCGCAGGCTCGCAGTCGGCCCAGTCGGCGTCACACCATGGATCGCGTCGCGTCATCTCGCCGCGCTCGGCCCCGGCGTGGGTGACAGGGGGGACCAGTGACCAGCGATCCGCGGGGCCCTCGCCGTCCACCAGCGCGTCCGGCCGCTGCCCGTGCCGGGCGGCCGCGGCCAGCACCGGCACGACCCCGCCCGACCAGGTGAGCGCGACCACGGGCAGCCCCTCGGACCGCACCCGCTGCAACACGGCCACCCAGTCGGCCACGTGATCCGGGTTGCCCGGCGCCAGATCGGGCGTGGACCCGGCCGGCGAGTCCCCGGTGCCGCTGCGGTCGACCAGCCACAGGTCGCAGCCCAGCTCGGTCAGCGCCCCGGGCCGCTGGCCCATCGGGCGCAGGGCGAGGCGCCGGCCCCCCTCGGCGCCCGCGTGGCTCATGACCACGGCCGCGCGCGCCTGGTCGCAGCGGTGCACCGTGGCCACCAGGTGCCGCCCGTCCACGTCCACGCGCACGGTCTCGCCACCCCGGGATGGGCGACGGAGCCGCGATCGTACCCGCGGCCGGGGCACAGCCAGCCGTTGCCGCGCGCGGTGCAGCACCTTGCCAGCCCGCACCCGGGCGTCCGGCACGCGCACGCGCCTGGCCCGGCCGGCCCCGGGGCGCTCGTCCAGCACGGCCAGCGCGGGCACCACCCGCGCGTCGAGGAAGCTGCCCAGCGCCTCCAGCGCCCGTGGCGAGGGCCGCAGATCGTGGGGCGGGCACAGGTCGTGCTCGTGCAGGGCCAGGCCGAACCAGCGCGCGCCATGCTCGCCGGCCATGCGCTCCAGCTCCCCCAGCCGCGCCACGGCCCGGTCGGTCACGCCGTGGCGGGTGCCGTCCCGCTCCATCAGGTGCCAGTCGAAGGGCCGTACCGTGGGGGCCACGACGGTCACGCCCTGTTCGCGCCGGGGTTCCAGGCCGTCGTACGCCCAGGCCGGCTCCGCGCCGTGGTCCGTGACCACGGCGAGCCCGAGGCTCGCGACCTGCCGCAGCAGCGCCCCCCGGCCCCCCGGGCCGGCCTGCACCAGCCCGGGCACGGCCACCACCGGGTCCACACCGCAGGCGCGTATCGCGGCTACGGCCGCGGCCAGGCGCCGGCCGTGGGCGTGCACGCCCACCTCGTGGCCCCGCGCCTCCAGCGTCGGCAGGAACCCGCTCCCCCGCGACGCGGTGGCGAACGGCTCACGCACACGGAAGCACAGCCGCGCGCCGTGCTCCTCGGCCACCGCGCCCACCCGGTCGAGCAGGTCGCGGGCGTCGGGCCAGCGGGCAGGGTCCCGGCCCACGATCTCGTCGTCCACGTGGATCTCGACCCAGACGGGCAGGGTGGAAGGGGAGGGGGAGGCCAAGCTCAGCCGTCCTCGCGCAGCACCAGCAGCCTCAGCTCGGCCAGGTCCGTGGGCGCCAGCACCAGGTGGTACTCCACCATCGGCTCGAACGGTCCGAGGGACCACTGCTCGGCCACGTCGTCCGGGCACCCGTCGTTGTCGCTGGGCGCCGGCAGCGTGTCCTCGTCGTGGCCCACCCACCAGCCCACGACCGCGCCAGGGGTGTCCACGTAGACCCGGACGGATGCGGACTCGTCCAGGGCCAGGCCCACGAACGTCTCGTCGGCGGCGGACAGCCCGGTGACCACGTTCACGCGCGCGTTCTCGGGGTCCTTGGCCACGAACAGGTCGTCGTCGAAGTAGGGCTCGAGCCCGGCGGTCACCGCCGAGGTCTCGTCCCCGCCGATCAGCTCGCAGGCCCACTCGTCCAGGGTCGGCTCGGGTTCGTCGGTGGGGCAGCCCCAGGCTGCCCACACGACCACCGCGACCAGCAGGGTTCGCTTCAGCATGCCCCTACCGGAACACCGCCACGCACAGCAACGGCAGCCCGATGTACATGCCGACCACGACGGCGACCGGCAGGGCAGGGTGGATCAGCGCTGCCTGCGACAGGACGTCGGCCATGCGCAGCGGCAGCCGCTTGAGGGGGTAGAACACCGCGATGCCGGCGATGTTGAACAGCAGGTGGGCGAAGGCCGTGGCCAGTCCCACTACCTCGCCCACGGACAGGGCGGCGAGGATGGCGGTGATCGTGGTGCCCACGTTCGCCCCGAGGGTGTAGGGGAACACCTGCACGATGGTCAGCAGCCCCGCGCCGGTCAGCGGTACGATCAGGGACGTGGTCACCGAACTGGACTGGACCAGGGCGGTCAGGATCATGCCCAGCACGAACGCCCGCACCGCGGTCTTGAAGATGTGGTCGTTGAACAGGGTCTGCACGCGGTCCAGCACCACCGAGCGCATGATCGTGACCATGCCCCACAGCGCGGCGAACAGCAGTCCCAGCCCGCTGAGGAACGCGGCGGTGGTCGTGTCGAACACGTACTGGGGGAAGTGGGCGACGAACGTGGCCAGCGCGGCCAGTGCGGCCGCGATCAGCAGGCTCGTCGCCATGGTGCGCTTCTCGCCGTGGATCCGCCGTGCCAGCAGGATGCACGCCTGCAGCAAGGCGAACCCCAGGAAGAACAGCACCACGAAGCGGACCAGGTCCGGCGATCCCTCGAACCGGTCCTTGATCCAGTGGATCTGGGGATCCACCAGGTACTTGATCGGGGACGTGAACTTGAGCCCGCCCACGTCCTCCAGGGCGTTGGCCATGGCCAGCGCGCCGACGCCGAGGAAGTTGGTCGCGACCTGCAGCGGCAGCAGCACCAGGACGGTCAGCCAGTTGAACATGTCGTGCACGACAGCGGCCTGGAATGCCCTGCGGAACTCCAGCTTGTTGCCGATGTGGCCGATGGCCACGACGGTCGCGGTCACCGACGTGCCGATGTTGGCGCCCATGATGATCGGGATCGCCATGGACAGCGCCTTGTCCGGCTCGTCGCCGAACACGCCCGCCGCGGCCAGCCCGACGGTGATCGAGGTGGTGGTGGACGAACTCTGGATGATGCTCGTGATCAGGATGCCGATGAACAGGCCGATGAACGGGTTCTGCGCCAGCTCCTGGATCAGGACCTCGCCGTAGCCCGATCCCAGCCCCTTGAACGCGCCCAGCAGCTTGATCGCCACGAAGAACACGTTCAGGGCCAGCAGGAAGCCGGCCAGCTTGCCGGAGCCGCTCGACCAGGCGCGCAGACGGGGCATCATCCCTCGATCCGTGTCTCGTCCGGTGGTTCCCGGCCGACCCTGGAGGCCAGCCGAAGGCTGGCCGACTTGTATCAAGACGTCGCCACAAAGTCACCCCCGCCCGTGCCGCCCGGCACGGGCGGGGGTCTGGAACTACCGCTCGATGTCGTCGACCTCGCGCAGGACCCAGGCGAGCGGGACCCACTGCTTCTTGCCGGCCCGGCAGATGAGGGTGTCGTCGGCGCAGCCGAGGGCGTCGATGTCCGGCAGGGTGAACGGGCCGCTGACGTCGCCGTCGAGGCACAGGAACCACACGCGCGCACCCCAGCGCTTGCGCATGGCCCTGACCGTGCGGTCCATGGCTGCGTGCAGTGCGGCCTGCTCCTTGCGGTCGAGCCGGCCGTCGGCGTTGCGGTCGAACAGGGCCAGCAGCTGGTTGTCCTGTGCGATGTCGGCCAGGCGCTCCCGCTGGTGGGCGCGGGCCTCGATGTCCTCCAGGATCACCTGCACGTCCGCGGCCGGGTCGAGCTGGCCCCGCTCGCGCAGCCGCCGCGCCACCCGGCGCAAGCGGTGCTCGATGTGGGCCTCCTTCCACGACGACGGCATCAGCCCCAGGCTCATCAGCAGCGCGGGGGTCAGCCAGCTCGAGCAGGGGATGGGCGCCACGAAGTTGGCCACGGCCACGGCCGAGCCCGGCACCACCTTGAACAGGTCCAGCAGCTGCGCCCGGATCTTCTCCCGCTGTACCGGATCGAGCTCCGTGATCTCGCCCTTCGCTCGCCCCCGCAGCAGGGTGTAGACCTCCTGGGTCTCGCTCAGCTCCTGTTGCACGTGGCCCCACTGCCGGGCCGCGAGCCCACCGACCCGTCCCCGCATGCGTTGCAGCCACGACGCGGGCCGCTCCAGGGCCTCGGCCTCGTCGGCCAACTCGTGCAGCTCGTCCGCCTCGGCCCTCAGGCCCCGGGCACGCAGCTGCGCCTCCAGTTCGATCAGTTCCGCGTGCATCGTCCTTCCCGGTTCCTGCTCGGAGCGCGCATGGTACCATCGCCGCCACGGAGTCACGATGTCCGACCGCCGCCGACGCCGCCAACGGCGAGACCGCCGCGGACCCTGGGATCCCTGGGAGCAGCCCTGGGGCCGGGGACACCGCCGCCGCCGTCGCGACGGCGACATGGATCCCGAGGAGATGGCGCGGGCGTTCGCCGAGGCGGCCGAGGACGTGGCCTCCAAGGTCGGCCACGCCCTCGAGCAGGCCTTCGAGCACACGGCCGAGCAGGTGGACCGGCACGTGGGCCCGGACGTGGGCGAGCGCGTGGCCAGCGCCATCGGCCACGTGGTGGAGAAGGTCGGCGAGGCCATCCCCAGGCCCGATCCGGGAAAGGTGCAGCGGGAGCAGGACCGCCGCCTGCTGCGCCGCCGCGACGCCAACCTGACCAGCTCGGCCGTGTCCACCCTGATCGCGGTGGGCGTGGCCGTGGCCGTGGTCACCGGCCTGGGCCTGGAGGCCCTGCCCATTGCCATCGTGGTGGCCGTGCTGTTCGGCGGTCGCATCACCTCCAAGCTGCTGTGGAACCGCCGTCACACCGACGACTTCCGCCGTGCCGAGCAGCGGCTGCAGGGCCGTGATCCGGACCGGGACTCGGACGACGACTCGATCGACGACGACGAGGCCTTCGACACGGACACGGTCGAGGCGATCCAGGTCGACGACCTGGGCGAGGTCGAGCCCGTGGAGCCCAACGTCCTGCTGGAGTCCTCCCAGACCCTGGACCTGACCCAGGCGGGCGTGGTCGACATGGAGGGCAGGCAGATCCTCACCCTGCTGACCGAGATGGGCGAGGAGCGGCCCGCCATCCGCGAGTCCGTGGAGAGCACCGTGGCCAAGGCCCGGGAGCTGGGCCAGCGCCGCCGCAAGCTGCAGACCATCCTCTCGGACCCGGATCTCTCCAGCCTCGACCGCCGCATCGAGGGCCTGGCCGAGCGCATCGCCGCCACCGAGGACGCCGAGACCCGGCGGGTGTACGAGCGCACGGCCGACCAGCTGCGCGCCCAGTCCGAGTCCCTGGCCGACATCGAGGTGATGCAGGAGCGCATCGACGCCTACCTCGAGGCCAGCCTGCAGGCCCTGCGCACCATGCACATCGACCTGCTGCGGTTGCAGACCGGCGACCTCGACGACCCGGACCGGGTCCTGGGCGAGGTCACCAGCCGCGCCGACAACCTGTCGCTCGAGATCAAGGGCGTGCGCGAGGTGGTCGAGGAGGTGCAGGGGGCACGCCGCAACGCGGGACGCAAGCCCGTGCGCACGATGTGAGCTATGGTGATCCCCGGAGGTCCCGTGATCCGCTGGCTGTCCCTGCTGCTGATGCTGCCCTGGCTGATCGTGGCCTGCACCACCTGGACCCCGGACGACCTGCGCGACGACGACGACGACGACTCGTCCGCGGCCGGGGACGACGACACGGCGGACGACGACGACGACGACGACGTCACGGACGACGACGATGACGACGACGACGTGACCGACGACGACGACGACGACGACACCGACGCCGACGACGACACCGACGGCGACGGCTTCAGCCCGGCGG
>CAZXHG010000105.1:0-31477 GCA_964639985.1 uncultured Rickettsiales bacterium | reverse complement strand
CGACGACGACTCGGCCGGGGACGACGACGACGACTCGGCCGGGGACGACGACGACGACTCGGCCGGGGACGACGACGACACCACCATGGGCGGCCCGCCGCCGTCGGACTTCGCGCTCGTGGACGGCAACTCCACGTCCGCCACGTACGGCCAGACCCTCAGCCTCGCCGACCACCTCGGCCAACCCGTGGTGATGTACTTCGGCTACTCCACCTGCGGCATCTGCCAGTACTGCGCCACCATGCTGCAGGCGGTGTACGACGGCCACCCGTCGTGGGCCGGCAACGTGCAGATGTGGTTCATGAACCCCGTGGGCTACGACCCGGACGAGTCCGACCTGGTGACCTACTGGCATCTGCCCGTGTTGCAGGACACGGTCTCGGACTCCGCGTGGACGTCATGGAACGCGCTGCAGGGGGAGACGTACCTCGTCCACCCCGACGGCACGCTGTACTGGTACGACGACTATCTGACCTGCCCCGGGGACTCCAGCGCGCTGTCGTCGCAGATCGAACTGCTCGTCGGCCCTTGACCGCCGCCTGATCCGACCACAAAAGAACTCCCCCCGGCGCGGCGGATCGAGTAACCTCCGCCCGTTCGATCCATAGTGATACAGGAGTGAGTCACGACATGGCCGACAAGCAGATCAAGGACAACGGCAAGGAGCTCCGCCGGGTGGGCATGATCTTCAGCGGCGGGCCCGCGCCCGCGGCCAACGCGGTGATCAGCTCCGCTGCGATCTCCTTCCTCGACAGCGGGCGCGAGGTGATCGGCTTCCTGGGCGGGTACTCCCACCTGCAGAACTACCACCCACTGAGCCACCGGCTGCAGCTGGACACCCACTACCGCAACCTGGAGCTGGCCGACGTGGTCGGTACGCGCAACCGCCGCGGGATCATCATCGGCACGGCGCGGGCCAACCCCGGCAAGATGATCGCCGAGCCGGACGATCTCGACGACCTCGAGAAGTCCAAGCTGCTGCGCAACATCTACTTCGCCCTGGTCGACCTCGGGGTGGACGCGCTGATCTCGATCGGCGGTGACGACACGCTGCGCACGGCCAACCTGCTGTACGAGTTCCAGAAGCGCCTGCCGCCGGATGCCGCCCGGTTCCGCGTCGTGCACCTGCCCAAGACGATCGACAACGACTACGAGGGCATCGACTTCACGTTCGGGTACTTCACCGCGGTCAGCGTGCTGGCCGACGAGCTGAAGAACCTGCGCGCGGACGCCGAGGCCACGAACTCGTACTTCATCGCCGAGACCATGGGCCGCAAGTCCGGCTGGCTGGCCTACGGCGTGGGCATCGCGGGCGAGGCCAACATGATCTTCAGCGTGGAGGACCTCGACGGCACCATGCTGGAGTTGGAGACCCGGACCGACCCCGAGACCGGCGAGAAGGAGAAGGTCAAGAAGCTCAAGGTCGAGGCGCTGGTCAACAAGATCTGCCAGCTGATCGCCTCGCGCGAGAGCCGCGAGAACAAGGGATACGGCACGATCGTGCTGGCCGAGGGCCTGGTGGAGATGCTGCCCACCCGCTACATCGATGACATGCCTCGCGATCCCCACGGCCACATCTCCGCCGGCGATCTGGATATCGGCAAGATCATGGCCAAGGAGGTGTCGAGGGAGTACGAGCGACGTACGGGCCGGGTGAAGAAGGTCAAGGGCCTGCAGCTGGGCTACGAGAGCCGCTGCGCCCAGCCCCACGCGTTCGACGTGATGCTCGGCAGCCAGCTCGGCATCGGCGCCTTCCGGGCGCTGATCGAGGAGGGCCTCGACGGGTACATGGTCAGCGTGTCGGGGCAGCTCGACCTGCGCTACGTGTCGTTCGAGAAGCTGGTGAACCCCCAGACCCTGCGCACCACCGTCCGGTACATCGAGCCCGGCTGTGACTTCCACCGGCTGGCCCGCTTCCTGGAGACCAAGGTAGAGTCGATCGAGAGGTGACTCTCGACGCGAGCTCGATCGCGGTCCACCGTCGGTCGTATCGAGAAGGAGGACAGGTCGTCGACCAGCCGGTCTTCGATGGCGTGGATCTGCGCCTGGAGTCCGGCGACCTGCGCGCCGTGGTGGGGGCGTCGGGCAGCGGCAAGACCACCTTGCTGCGTGCGCTGGTCGGGCTCACGCCGCTGGCCCGCGGCAGCCTGACCCTGGACGGGCGATCGATCCAGGCCTGGGAGCCGTCGCGCTGGCGTCGCCGCGTGGGCATGCTGCCCCAGCGCGCGGTCATGGTCCCGGGCACGGTGGCGGACAACCTGGCCTGGCCGGGCCGCCTGCGCGTGGCGCGGGAGGCGCAGGCGGCTCGCCGTGATCCGGGTGACCTGCTGGAGGAGCTCGGCCTCGATCGGATCCTGCTGCACAAGCCGGCGGGCGAGCTCTCCGAGGGGCAAGGAGCCCGCGTGGGCCTGGCACGGGCCGTCCTGGCCGGGCCGTCGGCGCTGTTGCTGGACGAACCCACGGCCGCGCTGGACCGGGACTCCACGGACCGGGTCGAGGCGTTCCTGCGACGACTGGCCGGGGAGGGTACGGCGGTGCTGTGGGTGCTGCACGAACCCGACCGCGCCGAGGAGCTGCCGCTGTCGCCGCTGCGCCTGAGCGGGGAGGGCGGCTCGTGAGCGGTCCCGTCGACATCGGCCCCCTGCACCTGGGGCTGGCCGTCCTGCTGGTGGCGATCCCGGCGTTGCTGTCGCTGGCCTTCGGGCTGGGTCTGCTTCGCAGCCTGGCCATCGGCACGGTGCGCACCGTCGTGCAGCTGCTCGCCGTGGGCTACCTGCTGCGCTACGTGTTCGACCTGGACGCGGCCTGGGCCGTGTTCGGCATGCTGGCGTTGATGACCGCGGCCGCAGCGCGCGCCGCGCTCGCTCGCCAGTCGCGGCGGCCGCTACGGTTCGCAGGCATCACCTTCCTGTCGATGGTCGTCTCGGCGGGCATCGTCACGGCCATCGTCACCCAGGTGATCCTCGGCGTGGAGCCCTGGCACTCTCCCCGCTACCTTGTCCCGATCACCGGCATGATCCTGGGCAACTGCCTCAACGGCATCTCCCTGGGCCTGGAGCGCCTGCTGAGCGACATGGCGGCGCAGCGGGCCCGCATCGAGGCGCTGCAGTGCCTGGGGGCCACGGCCTGGGAGGCCTCCCGCGACCTGCTGCGTGACGCACTGCGCGCGGGCATGATGCCGACGATCAATGCACTGATGGTGGTGGGCATCGTGTCGCTGCCCGGCATGATGACGGGCCAGATCCTGTCGGGCACGGATCCCCTGCTGGCCGTGCGGTATCAGATCGTGGTCATGCTGATGCTGGCCGCGGGCACGGCCATCGGCTCGCTGCTGCTGCTGCTGCTGGCGCACCGCCGTTGCTTCGACGATCGCGAGCGCCTGATCGTCGACGACATCGCACCCCTGCGGGATTGACCCCCGACACCTGTTTGATCACGCGTGAGCGGTCCGATAGCATCCTCTCCCTGACCCGATTCCACGGGTTCCCTTTCGAGCCGGGGGCCACCCCGGCGGCCGAGGACGACGATGACAGGACACGCGCAGCTGCTCGCCGCGATGCGGCAATCGGTGCTCGACGGTGACGATGCGAAGGCCGCCGAGCTGGCCCGCCAGGCCCTGGACGAGGGCGTGGCCCCGCTGGAGGCGATCGAAGGCGGGTACGTGCCCGGGATCCGCCGCACCGGCGAGCTGTGGGAGGACGGCGAGTACTTCCTGCCCGAGCTCGTGACCGCGGCCCAGGCGATGAAGGCCGCCATGGCGGTGCTGCAGCCCGCCCTGGATGCAGGGACCGGCGAACGGTCTGTGGGCAAGGTGGTGATCGGCACGGTGCAGGGGGACATCCACGACATCGGCAAGACCCTGGTCGGGACCATGCTGGCGGCCAACGGCTTCGAGGTCAGCGACGAGGGCGCAGACGTGCCGGTCGAGCGGTTCGTGCAGCGGGCCACCGAGATCGACGCGGACCTGGTGTGCGCCTCGGCCCTGCTGACCACCACCATGACCGTGCAGAAGGAGCTGGTGGTAGCCCTGGCCGAGGCCGGGTCCAGGGCCCGGGTGATGGTCGGTGGCGCGCCGGTGGCGCAGACCTGGGCCGACCAGATCGGCGCGCACGGGTTCGCGGACAATGCCGTGGCCGCCGTGGAGGTGGCCCGGAGGCTGCTCGATGACGACGCCGCCTGATTTCACCGTGCGCCTGGCCGACCGGCCCTTGCTGCTCGACGGCGGCATGGGCTCGCTGCTGATCGCCGCGGGCCTGGAGGCAGGACAGGCGCCGGAGGGCTGGGTCCTGGAGCACCCGGACCGCATCGCCGCCGCCCACCGCCGGTACGTGGAGTCTGGCGCGGACGTGATCCAGGCCGTGACCTTTGGCGGGACCGCGCTGAAGCTGGCCGCGGCGAACGTGCGCGACAGCATGCCCGAGGTCAACCGCGCGGCCGTGGGCCTGGCCCGCGAGGCCGTGCAGGGGACCGCCGTGCTCGTGTCGGGTGACATCGGCCCGACCGGCAAGTTCTTCGCGCCCATGGGTGACGCTACCGAGGACCAGCTCCGACAGCAGTACGACGACCAGGTGGCTGCGCTGGCCGACGCGGGCGCCGACCTGCTGTGCATCGAGACGATGTACGACCTGCGAGAGGCCCGGATCGCCACCGAGGCTGCGGCCGCCAGCGGGCTGCCGGTGATGACCTCCATGACCTTCGAGGTGCGGCCGCGGGGGTTCTTCACCATCATGGGCGACCGGCTGGTGCCGTCGCTGAACGCGCTGGTCGAGGCGGGCGCCCACGTCGTGGGATTCAACTGCTCGGCCGTGTCCGGCCAGATGATCCCGATGGTGGTCGAGGCCGTGGCCGGTGTGGACGCGCCGGTGATGGTGCAGCCCAACGCGGGCCAGCCGCGGGCCACCACCGACGGCGTGGTGTACGACGCCGATCCAGACGAATTCGTGGTCGACCTGATGCGGATGGTCAGTGCGGGCGCACGGGTGGTAGGGGGGTGCTGCGGCACGGACCCGGACTTCATCGCCCGGGCCCGGGCAGCCCTGGACGGGCGTGCATGACCGCGCCGGGCCGTGTGATCGAGCTGGCGATCGAGGTGTCGCCCGCCGAGGTGCGCCGCAACCTGGGCTACGGCCGCTCCGGCCGCCCCAGCGGTCGCGCGGCCGATCGGCTCGAGGTCCTGTGGCAGCCCGGGGTCGAGATGTGCAGCCCGCGCGGCGCGTGGACGCTGGTGGATCGGACCGCGGCCGCCGGGGCCGGCATGCCCCAACCCTCCGCGCAGGTGGCCGTGGGGCTGGTGACCGTGGGCGAGGCCCTGGGCCGGGAGGTCGACCGGCTCAACCAAGACGGCGAGCTGCTCGACGCGCTGCTGCTGGATGCCATCGGCTCGGCAGCCGCCGAGGCCGCGGCCGACGTGCTCGACCGGGACCTGTGCACCGAGGTGGTGCAGCGGCAGCTGTATGCCGCGCGACGCATCAGCCCGGGCTACGGTCGCTGGGACGTGCGCTGCCAGGAACGACTGCTGGCCCTGCTGCCCGCCGGCGAGGTGGGCGTGACCCTGACCGAAGGCATGATGATGATCCCGCGCAAGTCGGTGAGCTTCGCCGTGCGGCTGTCCGAGGACGAGCCGGGCGGCCAGGGCCGCCATCGCTGCGCGGGCTGCGAGATGAACCGCACCTGCGCCTACCGGCGTACGTAGGAGAAGCCGTGACCGTACGACCCAAGGTACAGATGCTCGCGTCCGAGGACGTGCAGCGGATCGTGGACCAGGCCAGGACCGTGCTGGCCGAGGTGGGCGTGTTCGTGGAGAACGACGAGGCCCTGGCGCTGCTCGACGGCGCGGGGCAGCGCATCGACGGCCGTCGCGTGTTCATCGACGGTGACCTGGTCGAGCGGTGCGTGTCCTCGGCCCCGTCCCGTATCGTGGTCGGCGATCGGGCCGGCACCCCGGCCCTCGACCTGGCCGACGACAACGTGCACTTCGATCCTGGCTCGGCTGCGCTGCACATCCTGGATCCGCAGACAGGTCGACGCCGTGCGCCCGGGGTGCAGGACCTGGTCCACCTCGCCTGGGTCGCCGGGGCCTGCCGCAACTACGCCGCCCAGTCCACCTCCCTGATTCCTGCCGATCTCCCCGAGGAGGTGGGCGACCGCTACCGGCTGTACGTGGCCCTGCGCCACTGCACCAAGCCCGTGATCACCGGCACGTTCCGCACGGACGGCTTCGCGGTGATGAAGGACATGCTCGCGGCGGTCCGTGGCGGTGAGGACGCGCTGCGCGCCATGCCCCTGTCGATCTTCGACTGCTGCCCCACGCCGCCGCTGAAGTGGAGCGATCTGACCTGTCAGGCGCTGATCGACGGTGCCCGCGCCGGGATCCCGGTGGAGATGGTGTCCATGCCCCTGGCCGGCGCCACCTCGCCGGTGACCCTGCGGGAGATGGTGCTGCAGCATTGCGCCGAGTGCCTCTCCGGCGTGGTGATCCAGCAGCTGGCCGCGGCAGGCGCGCCCATCGTCTGGGGCGGTTCGCCGTCCGCCTTCGACATGCGCCACGGCACCACCCCGATGGGTGCCATCGAGACCATGATGGTGGACATGTCCTACGCCCAGGTGGGCAAGCACCTGGGGCTGCCCACCCACGCCTACATGGCCCTGTCCGACGCCAAGGTGGTGTCGTGGCAGGCCGGGGCGGAGTCCGGCATCGGCGCGGTGCTGGCGGCCCTGGCCGGGGTCAACATGGTCTCGGGACCGGGCATGCTCGACTTCGAGTCCTGCCAGAGCCTGGAGAAGATGGTGCTCGACAACGAGGCCTGTGGCATGGCCCTGCGGCTGACCGGCGGCGTGAGCGACCGCTCCGCGGACGACGCGGTGGACCTGATGCGGCAGGTCGTGCAGACCGGCCACTTCCTGGGCCACGCCCACACCCGGGCCAACTTCCGCAAGGAGCTGTACATGCCGGGCAAGGCCCTCGACCGCGCGACCTATGGGGACTGGGAGAGCCGGGGCGGTCTGGACTCCGCGGCCATGGCCCATGCCGAGGTGGAGCGCATCATCGCGCGAGGGAATCCCGAACCGCTGGCCGACGACGTGGCCGCCGAACTCGACCGCCTGATGGCGGCCGAGGCGCGCCGGCTGGGGATCGGTGATCTGCCGATCGTCTAGGCTTGCTAGAATCCCCTCAGGACGCTGAAACGACCTGGAGATGTGCCCTGGTGGCCGATACGACCAAGCAACGATGTCGCCTCGTCGGTGATCCCTCGTCGGACATCGTCGAGTTCTCTCGCGCGCTGTCCGTGGGCCGACACCAGGACAACGACCTGGTGCTCGTGCACAACCGCATCTCCAGCCGCCACGCGGTCATCGAGTGGGCGGCGACCGGGTTCCACATCCGTGACCTGGGATCGCGCAATGGCACCTCGGTGAACGGCAAACGGATCCGCGGCTGGCGGCAGCTCAAGGAGGGGGACGTGATCCGATTCGCCGGCCGCTCCGCCTGGCGGATCGAGCAGCTCGTCGAGCCGCCCCCGCTGCTCGGCGCGGTCGCCTACCTCGAGGTTGAGGACAGCGGCCGGCGCGTGCCCGTGGACGACGACCGCTTCCTGATCGGTACGGCCGAGCCCGCGGACCTGCTCGTGGAGGAGTGGGACGCCGGCAGCACGTCGCCCCTGCGGCTCGTGCTGTTCGTGGAGGCCGGCCGGTTGTGGGCCCAGCCCGCCCCGGACGTGGAGGGACTGGCCTTCGACGGCAGGCCGTGGCCGCCGGTGGACGTGCAGGCCCTGATCGGCGAGCACACCATCGGCATGGGCCCGACCCGGCTGAGGGTGGTGCCCCACGTGGGCGACGACAGCCAGGAGATGACCGACTTCGAGGTCGGCCAGACCCGGGCCTACGAGATCGACCTGTGGCTCGCCTTCGACACCACCGCGTCGGGCACGATCCGCATCGTGCAGGACGACCGGGAGTGGGAGGTACGGACCGGGCTGCGCTTCATCCTGCTGTACGTGCTGGGGCGTGCTACGGGCTCCTGGGTGGCCGACGACGAGCTGCGAACCCAGATATGGGGGCGCAGCCGGGCCCGTGAGATGGGACGCAACGCGTTGAACAAGCTGATCCACGACACACGCCAGATGTTCCTCGCCGAGGGCTTCGACGGCTGGTTCATCGACAAGCAGCGAGGGACCACGCGGCTGCGCCTGCCCGCTGCGCAGATACACATCCGGGAGCTTCCTGGAAGCAGCGCGTAAGCCACGGTCTCCACGGATCGCGGTACAGTCGGAATCCACATGCTCCGGTAGCCTCGAAGACCCGCGACGGATGTCCGTCCCGGATGACCCCACCACCGAGGCCTCCGGGGCATGTGTAGTTCTGGGCGCTATTCCGTCTCGATATCGAGATATCTCGCCTGGGGCAGCAGCTGTCGGATCTCCGCCTCGATCGCGTCCACCTCGTCGCCGAGCTGCTCGACCACGTCGTCGGCGTAGCGCGCGGCAAAGGCCTCGAAGTCCTCGTACGTCTCGATCTCGTCCCACGCCGCGCGCAGCTTCGGCTCGAGCTGGCGTGCGAGGTACTCCCCCTCGAACTCCAGATCCGCGGCCACTCGATAGGTGTGGGGATCCAGGACCCGGGTGCGCAGGTGCACGATCTTCTCCACGGCCGGGTGCCGCGTGATCAGCGCCCTGACCTGGTCCCTGGCGTCCCGCGGGATGGCCGGCCCGACCAGGAGGTCCCGGTTGCGGGTGATCAGCCAGATCGCGACCCCCGCCAGCAGCAACCCGATCAGGATCGACGCCAGCGAGTCCCACACCACGTTGTGGGTGAAATAGGTACCGAGGATGCCGCCCAGGGCCAGCAGGATGCCCAGGCAGGCGGCCGTGTCCTCCAGCACGACGGCGACGCCGGTCGGATCGGCCTCGGTGCGCAGGTACGCGAAGAACGGCTTGCCCGCGGCCTCTGAGCGCACGGCCTTGACCGCCACGAACAGGATGTAGCCCTCGATCACGAACGACAGCGCGAGCACGCCGATCGCCCAGCTCAGCCCCGTGAGCTCGTGGGGGTGCAGCAGGCTGTTGATCCCGTGGTAGATGGTCACGCCCGCGCCGAGGAAGAAGATGCCCACAGCCGACATCAGCGCCCACACGGCCCGCTCCGCGCCGTAGCCGAAGGGGAAGTGGCGGTCTGCCTTGCGGCTGGATCGCACGATGCCGACCATCAGCAGCACCTGGTTGAGCGTGTCGGCCAGCGAATGCAGGGCCTCGGACAGCATGGCCGCCGAGCCCGTGATCCCGAACACCACGAACTTGGCGGTCATGACCGCGGTGTTGCCTACGATCGCCGCGCCCACGGCGAGCTTGGATCCGGATGCCATCGTGTCTGCCTCCAGCAGCGGCATGATACCGCACGAGGCGGGGGTGGTCAGGGCAGCAGCTGGTGCTCCTCCAGCAGCGCGAGCAGCTGTTCGGCGATGCGCTGATGGCCCTCGGGCGTGGGGTGGTTGTCGTCGATGAACAGGCGTTGCTCGACGCGGGGGCGGCGGGCCATGTGCTGGAGGATCGTAGGGGAGACGAAGCCCTCGCTCGGCGCGTGGTCGGCCGCCACCTCCAGCAGGACCTTACGCTTGCCCCGACGCGTCCGGACCAGCCGCTGCTGGCCAGCGTCGGCCTCCAGCAACAGCCCGTCCCGGGCCTCCTCGGCGCGGAGCAACGCGGTGGTGTCCAGGCACGGCAGGCCCTCGGCGTCGGCCCAGGCGTGCATCCAGTCGACCCATTGCGTGCCATCGGGGAGGAAGAACGAGCTGAGCGTGGGGGTGATCAGCACCAGCGGCGCGCCGCCGCCACCGGCCGCGTCCAGCGCGGCCTGCAGGGCGAGGCGGTACTCGCTGGAGGCCATCTCGTACTCCTCGGGCCGCAGCCACAGGCGAAAGGGAGCGACGCCGTTGTGGGCTGGGTTCATGGCCGAGGCCGTGCCTGGGGAGAACACCACCAGGTCCGGCGAGAAGGTCATCCAGGTCGTGGCGAGCCGGTCGGCGAGCAGGTGAGGCGGCGTGCCCACGGTGCCGGCATTGATGACCTCGAAGCGGCCCGGCTCTCGGACGTCGAGCAACGCCTGCAACCGGGCCGTCCACAGATCCTCGTCCTGCACACCGTTGCCGAACACCACGCATTCGCCGGCGCACAGGATGCGGTACGTGCCCGGGGTCCTGGCCACGTCGAACGACGGCCCGCGCAGGCCGTGTGCGTTGGTGGAGAAGGTGTAGGTCACCAGCGGCTCGATGGCCGCGCCCTCGGCCATCAGCGCGGGGAGGTGGTGGGGCCGTCCGGGGATCGTCACCTGCACGTCCCGCTGGTTGGCGGCCGTGAACAGGGTCATGGTGCGCTCGTGCTCGGTGAGGCCCGGGGATCCGGTGACCGGACCGCGGGACAGCATCACGAGGCGGGCCGCGATCAGCGCCAGCACCCCGATGATGGCCATGACCAGGGCATTCGTCAGCCACCGCTTGACCCGCGGCGTGCGGGCGGTCCTCATCGGTCCAGCCCCGCGCCCTGCCGCGTGACGAGGCGATCCCCCATCGCCAGGCAGTCGATGCCCGTGCCGGCGAAGCAGTCCCACGCGTCCTGGGGCGTGCACACGATGGGCTCGCCCCGCACGTTGAACGAGGTGTTGATCACCATGGGTACGCCGGTCAGCTGGTCGAAGTGCTCCACGAGCCGGCCGTAGCGGCCGTTGCCCTCGGCGGTCACCGTCTGGAGTCGGCAGGTGTCGTCCACGTGCAGCGCTGACGGGATGCGGTCGCGCATACCGGGCTGCACGTTGCCCACCAGCAGCATGTAGGGGCTCTCCGCGTCGAGATCGAAGTACTCCCCGGCCCGGTCGGCCAGCACGCTCACGCCGTAGGGGCGGAATCCCTCCCGGTGCTTGACCTTGTGGTTGAGCAGGTCCTTCATGCGCGGGTTGCGCGGGTCTCCCAGGATGCTGCGGTGGCCGAGGGCCCGCGGGCCGAACTCCATGCGTCCCTGGTACCAGCCCACCACCTGGCCGTCGGCGATGCGGCGGGCCACGTCCTGCAGCAGCGCTGCCTCCTCCATCACCTCCGCGCTGGCGCCCCCGCCGGCGATCACGGCCGCGATGCGGCGGTCGTCGTAGGCCGGTCCGAGGTAGGCGTCGCGCATGGGCTGGCCCCGGCCGTGCCCGAGCATGGCCGCATGCACGTACAGGGCCGCGCCCAGCGCCCCGCCCGCGTCCCCGGCCGCGGGCTGGATGAACAGGCGCTCGAACGGCGTCTCGTTCAGGAGCCGCGTGTTGGCCACCACGTTGAGGAAGACGCCGCCGGCCAGGCACAGGTCGGTCAGGCCGGTCCGTGCGTGCGCGTGGCGCGCCTGCTTCAGCAGGATCTCCTCGGTCAGCGCCTGCAGGCTGGCCGCGATGTCGTACTGCCGCTGGGTGAGCTCGGACTCGGGCTCGCGCGCGGGTCCGAACACGTCGGTGAAGCGGCGGCTGTACATGCGCTCGCCGCGCTGGAAGTTGAAGTACTCGGGCGCCAGCCGGAAGCTGCCGTCGTCGCGCACCTGCACCACGCGGCGCAGCTCGTCGAGGTACGCGGGTTCACCGAACGCGGCCAGGGCCATCACCTTGCCCTCGCCCGCGAACACGCGGAAGCCCAGGTGGGTGGTGACGATGGCGTACAGCAGCCCCACCGAGTTGGGGTAGCGCAGCTCGGCCTCGACACGGATGCGGCTGCCCTCGCCCGTTCCCCAGGTGGTGGAGGCCCACTCCCCGATCCCGTCCACGGTCAGGATGGCAGCCCGCTCGAACGGCGAGGCCAGGAACGACGAGGCCGCGTGGGACAGGTGGTGCTTGAGGAACAGCACCTCGCCGTCGTAGCCCAGCTCGTCCCGGACCTGCAGCGGCAGGGTCAGCCGGTCCTCCAGCCACGTGGGCATGGTGTCGAGGAAGTTGCGCAGCGAGTGCGGCCACGCGCGCAGGTGGCCCACCAGCGTGCGCCCGAGCTTGAGGAATGGCTTCTCGTAGAACGCCACCGCGTCGAGGTCGAGGATGGAGACGCCCGACTCGGCCAGGCAGTAGTTGATCGCCTGGATCGGGAAGCCCGCCGAGTACTTGCGGCGGTCGAACCGCTCCTCCTGGGCCGCGGCCACCACGGTGCCGTCGTGGACCAGCGCCGCGGCCGCGTCGTGGTAGTGACACGAGATGCCCAGGACGGTCGCGGCCATCGAGGCCCTTCCTAGATGCCGGCGTAGATGAAGGTCACCACCGCGACCGGCGTGATCTGGTAGACGAACAGCGCGACCAGGATCAGCACGAACAGGACCACGGCGAGCACGTACAGCTTCTCCTTGCGCATCAGGTAGATCATCTCGCGCAGGATGTAGAGGAGCTTGCGCATCCGTGGTCTCAGGTCTGGTGACGGGCCTCCGTCACCTCGGCGTCGTACCCTTCGGCTGCCCGCCAGAAGCTGTCCTGGTCGGGGTGCTCCGATTGTAGCAGCTCCCGCTGGAAGACCATGGCCAGCAACCGCGACACGCCGAAGCCCAGCCAGTACACGCCGAACAGCAGCACCACCATCACCACCTTCTGGACCGCGCGGATGAGTCGGCGGATCGCGGCCTGCAGGCGGCGCAGCAGGCCCATCAGGGCGAGGTCTCCCACACCGGCCCGGTGCCCTCACGCCACACGATCGCCTGGACCCGGCCCTGCACGTGCACCAGCGGGAGCTGGCCCCAGGTGCGGCTGTCCGCGGCGTTGCCCCGGTTGTCGCCCAGCACGAACACGCGCCCCTCGTCGATGGTGATGCGGTCCTGGTCCACGCCGTTGCCGGATTCCAGCGTGATGTCGTAGGTCGCCGGGTAGAGGATCCCGGTGGTGGTGTCCCCGGACGTGACCTCCACGACCTCGTTGCCCACTCGCAGCAGGCCGTATCGCACCGACACCGTGTCCCCGGGCAGGCCGACGACGCGGCGGATGTACACCTGGTCGTCCACGGGCAGGTGCACGGCCACCAGGTCGCCGGGGGAGGGGAGCTGCTGACCATCGGGGTAGACGTCCGAGAACGGGATGCGCATGCCGTAGGCGTCCCGGTCCAGCAGCAGCACGTCCCCGGACTGCAACGTGGGGTTCATGGAGCGGGAGTTGAAGCGGAACACGTCGGCGTAGCTCCAGCGGGCCACGACCACGGCGAGCACGGCGACGCCGGCGAGGCCGGCCAGGCCGAACAGCAGGGTCAGCAAGCAGCAGGAGCGCCGCTTTCGGGGGGGGCGCTTCTCACCCATCGAGGCCCTCTCCTGTGCCGCGGATGCGGTACCGCTCCAGCGCCACCGGGTCGTCCGCGATCCGGGTGGCCGCCACCAGCAGCGCCATGCACACGCCGAAGAATGCCCAGAACGGCTTGTCGATCAGGTGGAACTCCACCAGCGAGTGGGCCCAGTAGCCGACCACGCCCGCGGCCATGCCGATCAACCACATCTCCAGCACGGTGCCGCGGACCTTGCGCAGGGTGCGAACGTACACCCGGCCCACGGTGATGCCGATGGCCATCAGCAGCCCCAGGCCGATGGCGCCCCAGTGAGCGATCACCTCCCAGCCGATGCCATGGGGGTAGGCGCTGTCGCTGAGCAGCAGCCGCTCGTTGTACCGTGGCAGCCACTCCAGGTATCCGCCCGCGCCGATGCCCACCCCGAAGGTGTCGGTGAACATGCGAACGCAGGCGTCCCAGTTGGAGAAGCGCGTGTTGCCCTGCCAGAACGTGTCGATGCCACGGGTCAGCACGCGGAAGAACGCCGAGGTCAGCGGGCCGGCGCCGAACAGCAGCGCGCCCACGAACACGATGGCGATCACGAACCACCAGCGGTACAGGAAGCGCCTCAGGCGCTGGCTGTTCAGCGCCAGGAACAGGCTCCCCACACCCGCGCCCCACACCGCGCCGCGGCTGCCGGTGCTGACCGCGGCCATCAGCAGGATCCCGGCGATGCCGACCAGCAACAGCTTGCGCAGGCGGCTGGGTTCGACGTAGGCCAGCGCGATCGCGGGGCAGATACCGAACGCCATGGACATGCCGAACCAGTTGGGGTGCTGTCCCAGGCCGCCCATGCGGCCGCCTGCGCTCATGGACTGGAAGGCCACCTCGCCGAGGATCTCCTCGGTGGCGCCCGACGTGCCCGCCACCACGCCGGCCATGCCCACCGTGGCGCCGACCAGCAGCCACGTCCAGATGGCGGCGTGGAACCGTTCCGGCGTGCGTAGCATGCTCGCCAGCAGCCACACGAGGCCCACCTCGTAGGTGATGCGGATCAGCACCACGATGCCCTCGGGCTTGTTGGCCGACCAGGTGAGCGATATCGCGATCCATACCACCAGCGCCGTCATCAGTCGCCAGGCCGGGAAGGCGTGCAACAGGTTCTGCCGGGTCTGCACGATGCGGATGCAGATGGCGATGAAGGCCACCATGTACAGGGGCTCGAAGATACCCAGGAACATGGGGCCGATCTTGATCGACAGGGAGCGGTTGGCCGCCAGCCGGGCGGCCATCACCGCGATCGCCGCGACCACGGGGTAGCGCAGGGCCAGCACGAAGATCAGCAGGGAGCCCAGGGTCGCGACCGCGAAGAACGGCTCGATCAGCAGCAGCAGGACGAAGAAGCCCTGGGCCAGGGCGATGCCCAGCCACAGCAACGCGCGCTGCCCGCCCTCGGCCAGGCCGAGGGACGGCAGCAATCCTGCCAGTCGGTCCACATGGCGATGGTTTCGCTGACGAGGGGTGGTGTCAAGGCGGGACTGAGTTGAACCGATACCTGATTTTCGATCGCGGGCCACGCGTGGGCGTGTCAGGCGTCCCCGATCGCCGCCAGCCCGCGCGGCCGGCTGCCGTCCTCCTCCACGAGCTGCATGCCGTCGTTGTTCAGGTGCACGTCCGGGAGGTCATCGGCGGGCTCGTACGGCACCAGGTACAGGGTCCTGCCGGCGAGCAGGTCCACGCCGTGCCGCTCGGCGGGCAGCCAGCCGTCGGCCATGGCCGCGGAGACCTGGCGCAGCACCTGGGCCATCACGCCCGCGTCTTCCTCGTCGACCCGGGCGACGAGATCCGGCCGGCCGAACTTGCGCATGCCGCGGGTGTGCACCAGGTGACCCGCTCCGGGTGCGGACTCCTCGGTCTCGTAGATCAGCGAGATCTCGCGGATCGGATCCAGCGCTGCGTCCGGGGGCACGGCCGACACGGCCGTGGTCGTGTGGAACTGGCCGGCGTGCACGTCCAGCACGCAGCCCCCGCCGCGGGCGATGAGCCAGCGGGCCATGGCCCACGCCGCCTGCAGGTGGCCCAGGTCGGCGGGCTCCTCCACGGCCGTGCGGATCACGTAGCAGCAATCCGCGCGGTCCAGGTCGGCGACGTCCTCGCCCAGGCAGTGCTCGGCCACCGCGCGCATGCCGTCGGTGCGCCAGTTGTCGAACCAGTCGGCGTTGGCGTCTCGCCCGATGACGCGCACGTCCAGCGCCTCGTAGGCCGCCCGCGAAGGGATGCCGTAGCGGCTCGCCACCAGCGGCTCGTCATCGGCGAGTTCGCCCTCGGCGAACACGACCAGGTCCACCTCCGCGACGCGGTCGCTGGTCGTGGGATTGCTGCGGGTCCAGGCCTCGACGTAGTCGACCATCGCGCGGCTCCTCCTGGGTTCACCATACCGCCTCGTCGTGGCTGCGGCTCGTTCTGCGATCAGGTCGTGTCGTTCGAAGTCAGTGAGGTCGGGGCGGCGGAGCCCCGAGATCCGGTTCTCACCACGTCAGCCGGTGGCTTGTCCCGATGGCCTCGATGCGCGAGCTGCGGACACCGACGTCTTGCGCCACGTCCGGCCAGGTACGCACCACCTCGACGACCTCGTCGAGGATCTGCTGGGCCCGTCCACGAACCAGCGCCGCGGCCCTCGCCGAGGCCAGGAGATCCGCGACCGTGAAGCCGTCCCGCTTGCCGTTGACCGTCATCTGGTGCGACCCGGTCCAGGCCCCCCCGGGGTTGAAGGCCCACATCACGTCGTAGGCCGGCGACAGGCGCCATCGACCGGCCTGGTCCATCAACAGCGCGATGTTCTTGACGTGGTCGTCCTGGTTGCGGGCCACCAGGTTGAACACCATGCGTCGGAACAATTGCTCGACCTGCTCCGTGGGCAGACCCAGCCTCCGCATCACGACGAATGCCTGCTCGTAGCCATGCGCGCCCGGCTGGCTGAAGTCCAGGTGAGCCAGGGCACCCAGGGACTGCATGTGCAGCCGTCCGCCCGTGGTGGTCCGGTCGAAGCGCCGGGTGACGAAGTGGCGGCGTCCGCCCTCCTCGAGCAGGCGGCACTCGGTCATCTCGATGCCGACTGCCCGCGCGAGCCGGTGGTACGCGAACTCGATCGCCCCGTAGCCCTGGGGATCGGCGAGTTCGCGGTCCCGGTTGGCGGATACGCCGTCGAACTTGAGCAGCCACTGCGTGAAACCGGGCGGCGCGTCCAGCTGCCCGGAGCGGACCTCACCGGACTCGGGATCCCACGCGATCAGGGCCTTGGCCCGTGCGCCACCCGCGCTGGTGCCCACGCGCAGGAGGTCGAGCAGCCCGGCGTGGGGATCCTCCGAGGGCATGGCCGACGCGAGCCCGGCCCGCTCGGCCAGGATTCGCGAGGCCAGCTCCACCAGCGCTGCCACCTCCAGGCGCTCGTCCCTGGCGGGAGCAGGCCCGGTAGCCGGTTCGAATGACAGCGCGCCCATGGCCCGGTCGCCCACGTAGCACAGGCGTTGCAGCGGACCGAACGATCCCCTGGAGCGACCCTGGCGAGCGAGCCAGGCGTCGATCACCGCGTGGCCGAATCGATCGGGCAGCGCGTCGGCCAGCATGCCCGGCATTCCGTGGAAGGTGGTCGGGGACAGCTCGGGGAAGGTGTAGACCGTCGGGCCCAACGGCATCCGCAACGGCGCCACCTGGATGCCACTCGAGGCGAACTCGGCGTCGTACTCGAAGGAGGCTGCAGTGTCGCCTTCGGGCCAGGCCAGCGCCCCGATACGGCTCCCCCACAGCTTCACCTCGACGATCGGCGTCAACCCGGTTCCTCCCAGCGCCACGGGGAGCCGTCGTCGGAGGGCCGCGTCGCCGCTGCGCGTTGTCTGCGCCGGCCCTCCCGCTGTAGCAGCTCCATCGGTCGCGCGAGCGGTTCGGGGACGAGCGTCTCCAGCCGTTCGAGCAATCCCAGGGAGCGCAGGATCCGCAGCAGGCTCGACAGCTGGACCGAGGCCCCGGCTTCGAGTCGCTGCACGGTGGGCGCGGACACGCCTGCCTCGCGCGCCAGGGCGGCCTGGGTGATGTTTCGGTCCAGGCGGTGGCGGCGCAGTCGTTGCCCGAGCTCCGCGATCACGGTGTCATCGCTCATGGCTCGCTCGATTTTCACTATAAATCCTTCTTGATGAGTTGATGCCAGTTGCCGACTGCAAGATGTCATAAGCGACGTGTTGTGTCGAGTTGGTAGCGCTGGAGAATATATCAGAAAAGATGTACAGGAGGTAGATGCAGCAATTAATACATCAAGTTTGAAGTAATGTCCCCCGTGCCGTGAGTCAGGAGGCGCCGTCGTCGGGCTGTCCCCGACCGCAGGGCCCGGGAGGACCGGAGGCGTCGATCCGCTCCCGCACCCGCTGCGCGAACTGCGCCTTGCGGCGGTCCCACCGCGGCGGACCATGGTCCCTGCCCCGCGGCCCGTGGTGCCCCTTGAACAGCAGGTGGCACAGGATGAACAGGCCCACGGCCTGCCAGTAGGTGACCTCGGGCAGGCCGAAGATGGCGGGCATCAGCCAGTTCCACAGCGCCATCACGACCAGGCCGAGCACGAAGCCCAGGGCGGTCGCGCCCATCACGCCCATCACGATCCAGCCGACGATCCTCGCGGGTCTCATCACGGTTCCCTTCTACCGGGGATGCTCAGGGCAGCAGACCCCGGCTCTGCAGGCGCGCACGGATCCGGTCCACGGCCTTCTTCTTGCGCGCCATCAGCGTGCCCATGGGCACGCGGCTCTCTTCGGAGATCTCCTTGAACGTGCGCCCCTCGAGCACACTGGCCACGAATGCCTCGCGCTGGGGCGCGGGCAGCTCGTCGACCACCTCGGCGACCACGTCGGCCACCTCGTCCCGTTCCAGCAGTTCGGCCGGATCGTGCACGCCGGCGAACAGGTCCTCGACCACCTCGGCGGCCTCTCGCTGTCGGCGCCGCGTGTTGGACCGGACCAGGTCCACGGCCCGGCGGCCGACCATGGTCAGCAGCCACCCGCCCAGCCGGTCCACGGCCGACAGCACGTGGGGCGCGTCCAGCAGGGTCAGCATGACCTCCTGCACGGCGTCCTCGGCGTCCACGTCCGAACCCAGCACCCGACGCGCCCGCGCCTCCATGCGTTCGCCGTAGTCGGCGAACACGTCGGCCACGCTGGGGATGGGCACGTCGGGCATGGGCAGGATCATGGACTGCACGGTGGGTGGCGGTCGAGATCAGTCGGCCGTGCCCGCCTCGGCAGCCGGCTTGCTGTGCCACGGACCGCAGGGCCCGTGACCGTGCGCCCGGGGATGCCTCCACATACGCGGGTGGGGCGGGTGGCGGTGGCCGCGCAGCAGCAGCCCGAACACCTTGACCAGCACGGCCAGACCGACCGCCTGCCAGAAGGTGACCGCGGGCAGCCCGAACAGCACGGGCAGCAGCGCGTTCCACAGCAGCATCACGACCAGTCCGGTCACGCCGAACAGGGCGGTGGCGCCGAGGATGCCGAGGATGGTGACTCCGAAAATCTTGATTGCCTTCATGGTTCCGACCTCCTTGGTTCACCCACAGGTCGTCACCGCGGCCGGGTGTATTGTGTTTTTCTAGCGGGTGTCGAAACGCCACACCCGATACGATCCGGAGCGAGGCAGGAGAACCATGACCGACACGGGCGATTGGGACGAGGCATTCACGCAACGGCTGGCCACGGCCTGCGAGGCGCGCGACCGGGCGTTCGCCGAGCTGGGGGATGTCGATCCCAACGTGATGCGGGCGAGCATCGAGAGCGGACCCCCGTACTGGCCGACCGGGCGGGCCTACCAGCACGTGGTGGGGCCGGATCGCTTCATGATCTGCACCTACGGGCTGTCCAACCCGTCACCGGAGCCCGGAGCGCCTCCCCTGGGCGTCGAGCTGATGATCGAGGTGGCCCCTGACCAGGCGACCGCGCCGTGGGTGTTCCACACCATCACCGCGGTGGCCGAGGGCGTCATCCGGCCGGGCCAGGATTTCCGCGGCCGACTCGACCACTTCGGCACCCTGTCCAACGAGGTGGCCGGCGATCCCTTCCCGGACGAGTGGCGCAGCGCCGAGGGCCGGGTCGGGATCCTGATGGGGGCCACGCCTGCGGGGATCCCGCGATCGTTCGACGGGATCGACGGCGACGTCCGCCTCGTCCCGATCACCATCCTGCGGCCGGCCGAACTCGCCGCGATCATCGACCGCGACGAGGCTCGCGACGAGGTCGCAGCGGCGATGTCCGCCATGCCGCGGGGCCACGCCTGCCGCCTCGACCGTCCGCCCCTGTCGCTGGCCGAGGCCTACGAGGTCACGCCCTACCAGAGCCCGGTCGAAGCGGCGGCGCCGCGAAAGCCGTGGTGGAAGTTCTGGGGGGGATGAACGGCCGGTCCCGTCAGGGCGCCGCCACGTCCATGTGCCACTCGAAGCGCTCCTTCAGGCCGGCCGAGATGTAGACCAGCTGCTCGCCCGTGGCCGGATCGGCCGCCACGATCACGGCCTCCAGGTCGTCCCGCCCGTCCACCAGCGCCCTGCCGCGCTCGTAGCCCATCACGAAGACTCCGGTGGCCAGCGCGTCGGCCTCCACCCCGGTGGGGGCCAGCACGGTCACCGAGTGCATGCCCTGCACGGGCTGGCCGGAGCGTGGATCCACGATGTGGCAGATGCGCTGATCCCCGATCTGCACGAAGCGCTCGTAGTCACCGCTGGTCACGACCGCGCCGCCTGGCACCGTGATCACCGCCATCAACCCGTCACCCCAGGGGTTGCGGATCCCCACCTGGAATTCGCGCTCATCGGTCGTCTTCCATGTCACGAGGTCCGCGCCCACGTCGGCGATGCAGCGCGTGGCACCCGCGTCCCGCAGGCGGCCGATGGCCACATCCCCGAAGTAGCCCTTGGCGATGCCGCCGAGGTCGATGCCGATGCCCTCGCGGGTGAACCGCACCCGCTCTCCCTCGACCACGATCGCGTCGTACCCCAACCGCGCCATGGCCGCCGCGTGCTCCTCGTCCGTGGGCAACCGGCCTTCCTTCGCCGCTGTCCTGTACGCCTGCAGCAAGGGCCGCACGGTCACGTCGAACGCGCCGTCCGTGTCCCGGGACACCTCCAGCGCGGTGGCCAGCACGGCCCGCAGCTCGGCCGGGCACGGCCCGCCGATGGTGCCCCCCCGGTTGATGGTGGCCACGGTCCCCTCGGCCGCGTGCGCGGACATCATCCGCTCCAGCGCCTGGATCTCGCCCTCGAATCCACGCACCACCGCGTCGAAGGCCTCGCAGTCCACGCCCCAGGCGCTGAGCTGGATCGGGATGCCGCCCATGGCCGACAGCTGGGCGCGGCACGGTTCATCCCCTTCCGCACGCGCCGGCAGCGCGGTGGCCACGACGAGCAACAGCAGCAACAGCGGTCGGATGGTCAGCCCCCGAGTCCGGCGAAGCCCATGAATCCCATCGCCAGGATGGCCGCGGCCACCAGCGAGATGGGCACGCCCTTGAAGTTCTCCGGGATCTCGTGGAGGTCCATGTGCTCGCGTAGGCCCGCGAAGATGACCAGCGCCAGGGTGAAGCCCAGCGCCGAGGCGAAGCCGTAGATCAGCGCGATCAGGTAGTTGTCCGCCGGTCCCTTCTCGGTCAGGGCCAGCAGGGCCACGCCGAGGATGGCGCAGTTGGTCGTGATCAGCGGCAGGTAGATGCCCAGGGACTCGTACAGTCCCTTGGCCAGCTTCTTCATCACGATCTCCACCAGCTGCACCAGCGAGGCGATGATCAGGATGAAGGCGATGGTGCGCAGGTACTCCAGGTCCAGCGGCTTCAGCACCAGCACCTGCAGCGGCCAGGTCACGGCCACGGCCAGGGTCATGACGAACACCACGGCCCCGCTCATGCCCACGGCGGTCTCGATCTTCGCCGACACGCCCAGGTAGGGGCAGATACCCAGGAAGCGGTACAGGACGACGTTCTTGGCCAGGATGGCGCCGATCACCAGCACCAGGATCTCACCCACACCCATCAGCTGGCCCTCCTGCGATCGATCATGACCTTGAACGCGATCATGTAGCCCAGCGTGAGGAATGCCCCGGGCGGGAGGATCATCACGATCAGCGGGGCGAAGCCGTCGCCGAACAGCGCCTTGCCGAACTCGAGTCCGAACACCGAACCGTTGCCCAGGATCTCCCGGATCACGCCCATCGCCGTCAGCGCGAGGGTGAAGCCGATGCCCATGCCGATGCCGTCGATGGCGGACTTCCAGATCGGGTTCTTGGAGGCGAACGCCTCGGCCCGGCCCAGGATCACGCAGTTGACCACGATCAGCGGGATGAAGATGCCCAGGCTCTTGGACAGGGAGATGAAGTACGCCGCCACCACCAGGTCGACGATGGTGACGAACGAGGCGATCACGACGATGAAGCACGGCAGCCGCATCCGCGAGGGGATGATCGGCCTGAGGGTGGCCACGACCACGTTGGAGCACACCAGCACGAAGGTCGTGCAGGCGCCCATGCCCGCGCCGTCCAGGGCGGTGGCGGTCACGGCCAGGGCCGGGCACAGGCCCAGCAGCAGCTTCAGGACCGGGTTGTCGTCCCACAGACCCCGGGTGATGATGGTGCCGACACTCTCGCTGGCCATCACTCACCTCCCTTCGGCGCATCGGTCGCCAGCGGCGGCGGCGGCGCCTTGCCCTTGTAGCTCGACTGGAACTCCTTGAGCCCCTGCTCCACGCAGATGCTCACCGCCTTGGAGGTGACGGTCGCGCCGGTGATGGCGTCGATGTCGCCGCCGTCCTTGTTCACGCGGAAGTCGAACTCGCCGAGGGCGTGACCGTAGTACTGCTCGAGGTAGTTCGGCGCCGTGGCCTTGGTGCCCAGGCCGGGCGTCTCCAGCATCTTGAGGAAGCGGATGGCCTGCACCTTGCCGTCGGGGTCCACGCCGAACACGATCGACAGCCCATCGGCCGAGGTGTAGCACTGGTCCGTGGCGGACTCGATGCCCCAGCCCGTGACGTTGCCCATGCCGTCACGGCCCACGTAGAAGCGGACCTGGCCGGCGGCGAGCTCGTCGCCCTCGCCGGGTTCGAGCGCGGGCAGCACCTCGACCGTGGGATCGTTGTCGAACGCGGGCATCACCTCGGACAGGGCCGCGGCCTTCTCCGCCTTCCTGGCCTCGGCGATCGGGCCGGCGGTGACCGCGTTGACCAGCGACAGGGCCGCGCCCGCGCACAGCGCGATGCCGATGACCGGGATGATCAGCGTCGGCTTGATGCTCTGGGGTCCAGCGTCCGCGGGAGTCTGCTCAGCCATTGGCCTGCGCCTCCTTCTTCGCTCTGGTCTCACCGAACTTCCTGGGTTTGGTGCGCCGCTCGATCAGCGGCACCATCGCGTTCATCACCAGGATGGCGAAGCTCACCCCTTCGGGGAACGACCCGAACATGCGGATGGCGGCGGTCAGCAGGCCGCAGCCCGCGCCGAAGATCAGCATGCCGCGAGCGGTCACCGGCGAGGTGACCATGTCCGTGGCCATGAAGAATGCGCCGAGCACCAGGCCGCCGGACACGATGTGGAACAACGGGTTGGCGTACGTGTCGGAGTCGATCAGCCACATGATGCCGGTGAACAGGGCGACCACGCCGATGAAGCTCACCGGGACGTGCCACGTGATGACCCGGCGGGCCATCATGTAGATTCCACCGATCAGCAGCGCGATCACGCTGACCTCGCCGAGGCTGCCGCCCGTGTTGCCCAGGGTCAGCTGCAGCCAGTTGATGCCCTGGTCGGACAGGGCGGCCGCGCCGTCGGTGGCGAGCACGCCCAGGGGGGTGGCCGCGGTCACCCCGTCGAGCTGCAGGAAGCGGTCGACGGGGATCTCCCAGCTGGTCATGTGGGCCGGGAAGCTCAGCAGCAGGAACACGCGGGCGACCAGCGCCGGGTTGAACGGGTTCTGGCCCAGGCCGCCGAAGGTCTGCTTGCCGATTGCGATGGCGACGATGCAGCCGATCAGCACCAGCCACCACGGCGCGTTGGAGGGGAGGTTCAGCCCCAGCAGGATGCCGGTGATGATCGCCGAGCCGTCGATGGAGGTCCTCCACGCCTCGGCCGGCGTGGTCTTGAGGCACAGCGACGCGAACTCAAGGGCCACGCAGCCGACGGTGCAGCCCAGGATCACCAGCAGTGCCTTGATGCCGAAGAACCAGCAGGCGGCCGCGCACGCGGGCAGCAGCGCGATGACCACCGTGTACATGATCCGCGGTACCGAGTCCGGCCCGATCTTGTGGGGCGAGGACTTCAGCAGCGCCCGCTCGACCTTCTTTGCGTCGTGGTCGACGACCGGCTCCTTCTTCTTCTTGACCGGCTTCTTGGCCGGCTTCTTGGCGGGCTTCGCCTCGGGCTTCGCCTCCGGCTTGTCCTCAGCCGGTCGATCGTCCGCCGGCTTTACTTCTGCCGGCGTGGCCTCGACGGCTTCGAACTCCACGCTTCGGGGCTCGGACGGGTCCAGGGGATTCGTCGCCTCGCCTGGCCGGGGCTTCGGGAACAGCTTGTCTTCGTCCGTCACGTCGTCCTCCCCGTCATCCGGCCTGCTTCTTGGCCTGCGCCAGGCGGCGGCGCTTGCCCAGTTCCCACTTGGCCAGCCGGAAGCGGTGCACCATCCGGCGGCGAGCCGGGCAGGTGTACGCGCAGCAGCCACACTCCACGCAGTCCATGGCATCCACGGCCTCGTCGAAGTAGCCGTGGCTGATCAGCTTCTCGAGGTGGCACGGCACCAGGTCCATGGGGCAGGCCGTCACGCAGCGGCCGCACCGCAGGCAGGGGTCCTCCTTCATCACCGGGATCTCGTCCGCGGTCAGCAGCAGGATGCCCGACGTGCCCTTGGTCACCGGCGCGTCCAGGTCGGTGGTGGCGCGTCCCATCATCGGTCCGCCCAGGATCACGGCGGCCACGTCTTCCTTCAATCCGCCGCAGTGGTCGATCAGCTGCCGGACCGTGGCGCCCACGGGGGCGAGCACGTTGCCCGGCTCGCCGACCGCCCGGCCCGACACCGTGACCAGCCGGCGCGCCAGCGGCCGGCCGTGCACCACGGCCTCGTAGATCGCCGCGACCGTGCCCACGTTCTGCACCAGCGCGCCCACGCTGAACGGCAGCTTGCCCGGTTCGACCTTGCGGCCGACGCAGGCCTCGATCAGCTGCTTCTCCGAGCCCTGTGGGTACTCGGTCTTGAGCTGCACCACCATCAGGTCGGGGTACGGCTCGGAGGCCGCGACCAGCTGGTCGTAGGCCTGGGGCTTGTTGTCCTCGATGCCGACGTAGCCGCGGCGCACACCCAGCGCGTGCATCACCGCGCGAGTGCCCTCGACCACCAGCTTGGGGTGGTTGCGCATCAGGCAGTCGTCCGCGGTCAGGTACGGCTCGCATTCGGCGCCGTTGACGATCACCACGTCGATGGACGCGTCCGGCGGCGGAGAGAGCTTGACGTGGGTGGGGAAGGTGGCGCCGCCCATGCCCACGATGCCCGCGCCCTTGACCGTCTCGACGACGTCCTCGGGATCGAGGGAGGTCAGATCCAGGGGATCGGGATCCTTGTCCAGGGGCCACAGCTCGGCGTCCTTGTCGGGCGTGACCACCACGGTCGGGGACTGCATGGGGCCCATGGCGATGCTGTCCACCAGCTTCACCTTGCCTGCCAGCGGGGTGTGGATGAACGTGGACACGAAGCCCGCGGGCTCGCCGATCACGTCCCCGGCCTCGAGCGCGGCCTTCTTCTTCACCGTCACCGTGGCCGGGGCACCGAGGTGCTGGGCCATGGGGATGGTCAGGGTGTCCGGGATCGGCAGCACGTCGTACCCGTCCGACGGCGCCAGGTCCTTGTGGGTGGGCGGGTGTACGCCACCGCTGCGGAAGGTCAGGCGACTCATGCGACGCTCACCTCCCGGCTCCCGGCCACGACCGGCAGCTCCTCGTTGACGTGGAGGATGGTCTTGGTGCGGCACATGTCCACGCACTCCCAGCACTGCACGCACTTGTCGTGGTCGATGACCGCCACCCCGTTCACCATCGCGATGGCGTCCTCGGGGCAGCCCTTGACCTTCTCCTTGACCACCTTGTGAATGCAGGCCGTGCAGGATGTGCAGCCCACCGAGCAGTAGCCGCGCACCTTCTTGGCGCCGTCGTGGCTGTCGCACGCCACCACCACCTGGTGACCGGCCGGGATCATGGTGAACAGGTCCCGCGGGCAGGCGTCCACGCAGCTGCCGCAGCCCGTGCACCTGTCCCCGTCCACGGTCACGATGCCGTTCCCCTGCACGATGGCGTCGAACGGGCACTCGGGGATGCAGGTGCCCAGCCCGATGCAGCCGTAGGGACAGGTCTTCTCGGCCAGGCCCAGCAGGTGGGCGGCGCGGCAGTCGTGCAGGCCCTCATAGAGGCCGCGATGGGCGGCCACGTCGTCGTGGCCTGCGCACATCACCACCGCCTTGAGCGACGCACCCGACTCCAGCTGCTTGCCCAGCACCTCGCCAATGGCGGCCATCACGTCCGCCCCGGCGGCCGGGCAGGCCCCGTCCGTGCCCTGCAGCACCAGCGCCTCGGAGTACGCCTTGCAGCCGGGCAGTCCACACGCTCCGCAGTTGGCGCCGGGAAGCAGATCCTCGATCCGGGCGATGCGCGGGTCCTCGAACACATAGAACCTGCGCGCCGCGACCAGCAACATCCCCGACGTGAGCAGGCCGAGCCCTGCCATCACCACCGCAGCTTCGACCACCGCCATTGCGATACCGTCCATCGTTCGCTCCGCGTTTCTGGGTCGCGCATCCTACGCCTGTGAGGGGGACTAGATCCAGCGAACTGCAGAACGCGCACGCGAAGACGCCCCTCCTTCTCCTTCTCCTCTGCCCCCTCCCTATTCGATCCGGCACACGGGCAGGTCGAAGGAACCGCCGTCCAGCCGGACCATCGCGCCCTCGCTGTCGATGGCGTCGAACTGGATCTCACCCCCGATGGCGCCGGGGGTGCCGTCGTCCAGCGGCGCGATGTAGCCGCCGTTGGCGCTGAGCTGGCCGGTGTTGTCGCTGTCGGTCACGTAGTGGGCGTTCTCGCCCTCGACCGGGTCGGTGGCCAGCAGGTCGTACCAGGCCCAGCAGCGCAGCCCGAACTGGGCGTCGAACAGATCGCCGATGGCGTCGGTCCAGGTGGCGCCGTCCTCGGGCTCGGCGTCCTTGTAGCAGTCCACCACCAGCGACGCAGTGCTGGGCGCGCCGCTGGCCGCGTCCGAGGCGCGCACCTGGACCTGGACCTGGCCCCCGGGGGTGTCGGTCAGGGTGACGATGCCCGAGGCAACCAGGCGCTCGTCGCGGTCGCCGCTGATGTCCGCGTGCAGCGCCCCGGCGTGGTAGTCCTCCACCGTGGCCGCGGCGATGCCGTCGCAGGTCTCGAGCTGGGGAGGCGGGGCGCACGCGGCGACGCCGACGAGGGTGGCGAGGAGCAGGACGGGCAGGCTGGGAACGGGGGCGCGCATGGCCCGAGTCTACTGGATCATGGCCATCGGATCCGCGATCGCGTCGCGCAGCTCGAAGTCGCGGCTCCACACCAGCGCCAGCGCCATGTTGGGCACACCACCGACCCGGTCGGGGTCCTTCACGTAGGGAAGCACCTGCACCACGATCCGCGGCCAGCCCGGCTTGACGCCCGGCTTGAACATGATCAGCCCGCCGGCGTTCATCGAGCGGTCGCCCGACACCATGGTCATGCGGTCGCGGAAGGTGCCGCCGACCCACAGCAGCGGCTTGTCGTGGCCGTCGAGCAGCTCGAACAGCAGCACGGGCTGGTGTTCGATCACCAGGTCGTTCCACGCGATCAGCCGGTCCCAGTAGGGCTCGTAGACATACGGCGAGTCGATGCCCTGGGGTCGTTTGACCGCGTAGTAGGAGAAGTCCCACGCGTACAGCGCGATCACCGGGCCGACCTTGATCTTGAAGGTGGGCGCCACCGATGCGCGCATGGCAAAGGACGACTTCGGCCTGGTGGCCTCGTCCTCGAAGCGGTCCTCGCGGTCGAGGTCGCGGGTACTCCCGGTGATGTCGTCGTAGGGCAGCAACCCGGAGCTGGACGGCCAGTAGAACAACCCGGACAGCTGGAAGTCCACGTCGAACACGTCGATCGGGGCCAGGGAGAACCGCGGCCCGATCTCCACGAACGCCGGGGTCACGGCCAGCCGGCCGCCCGCGCCGGCATAGGTGTCCTGGAAGACGATCGAGTCCGAGCGATGCAGCGGAGCGCGCACCTGCACGCGGGTGTCGGAGATCAGGCCCGCCGGCCAGCCGGCGACCGCCACCTGCTGGCGCAGCATCACCCACGCCGGGCCGTCGGTGACGTCGCGTTCGGCGGCCTCGTCAGCGGCGGCGGGGATCGCCACGCCGAAGAGAAGGGCGGCGAAGGTCGTGAGCGTGAGGCGGGTCATCATTCTCCCCCGTTCGCGGCGAACGCGCCGGCCGGTCCCTCGAAGCGCAGCAGCTGACCGTTGCTCGCAAACCAGTAATGCCACTTCGGGCCCACGGCCCGCAACAGTCCGGTCAGCTGCAGCCGGACGTGGGTGCACGTCTGGCCGCCGCAGCTCTCGTCGCCGACCCGCACGCTTTCGAACGAGTAGACCTTGCCCGAGCCGCTGTCGATGGCGCGGAAGCCCACCTCGGGTGAGCCCTGGGCCGAGTACTCCCCCAGCCGGATGTCGACCGTGTCCGCGTCCCACAGGTCAGCCTCGTCGTGGGCGATGGTCTTGTCGGGCAGCTGTACGCGGGCGCCGTCCGCGCCGTAGTCGATGGTGACCGTGCGGCCGTCCGCGTCGGTGTGCACCGTACGGATCGGCTCCAGGGTGGCGTCCGCGGTGTGAACCACCGTCCACTTCGGCGAGCTGCCGCGGATGGTGATGCCGTCGCCGGTACGCTCGACCGTCCAGCTCAGCTCGCCGTCCGCGCCGGAGAGGCTCGTGGACGGTGGCAGCGCCGAGGCCGCGGTCAGGGGCAGGATCGAGATGATGAAGGCCAGGGACATCGTCAGGGTTCGCATCGGTTCCTCCTCACCCCGGGACAGAGCAAGGGGCGTGCCAGATCCTGCCGGGCGTCGGCGTCACGCGGTCGGCCACGGCGGGCGTAACCGATCGTTTCCTTGTCCTCCGTGCATGCGCCGCGGATCGTGGACCCTTCGTGGGGATGAACAGCCGCCATCGACGTTGGCACGGTCCATGCTAGTCCACCAGGGCGGAGGGCAATCATGCACAACGGCAATCGACTCTCGTTCGGACTGCGGCACGGCTACGGACTGGCCGCGCTTTCCCTGGCCATCGCCAACACCGCGATCCTGTTCTTCCTGCTGAAATTCCTCGTGGACGAGGCCGGCCTCGCTCCAGGCGTGGCCGGCACCGTGCTGCTGGTGGGCAAGGCATGGGACGCGATCACCGATCCGATGGTCGGCCGCTTCAGCGACCGGACGAAGGTGTCGATGGGTCCCCGTCGTTCCTGGATGGCGGCCGGCATGTTCCCCTTCCTGCTGTGCTTCGCCGCCATCTGGTGGGGCATGCCACTGGAGGGCATGGTCAAGGCCATCGCGTATGCGGGCCTGCTGGTGGTCTACAACACCGCGTACACGATGGTGGTGGTGCCCTACGGCGCGCTGACCCCGGTGCTGACGCAGGACTACGACGAGCGCACGAAGCTCAACGGCGCACGCATGGGCTGGTCCATGGTCGGCGGCATCGTGGCCGGGGTGGGCATCCCGATCATCGCCCACGCGGACTGGGGATCGTGGCGGTACGCCGGACTGGTGATGGCCGCACTGGCGGTGCCACCGCTGCTGGCGATGCTGGTGGTGACGAGGGGCCGGGACCGGGTCGTGGAGACGCCGAGCCAGGAGGCGCCCTGGGCCGTGTTGAAGAACGTCGCGTTCCGGCGGACGGCGTTCCTCTTCCTGGCCGCCTGGTCGATCATCGCGGCCGTGAGCGCGATGGTGCCGTTCTACGTCGAGCACCACATGCACCACCCCAAGCTGCTGGACGCGGTGTTCGCCGCCATCCAGTTCGCGGCCCTGTTCGCCATCCCGCTGATCGTGCTGCTGTCGAAGCGGATGGAGAAGCACGTGGCCTACTCGGTGGCCATCGCCTCGTGGGCCGTGGTGCTGCTGGGCCTGTCGCTGGTGCCCGAGGGCACGGGCTGGCCCGTGCTGATCGTGGGCGCGCTGGCCGGGGTCGGTGTGGCCGCGGCCCACGTGCTGCCGTGGTCGATGCTGCCGGACGTGATCGAGGCGGACAAGGTGGAGACCGGCCAGGACCGGGCGGGCTCGTTCTACGGGGTGATGACCTTCCTGGAGAAGGCGACCACGGCCGTGGCCCTGTGGGTGCTGGGCCAGGTGCTGGGGATCGCTGGCTACATGGAGGGCGCGGCCAGCCAGCCCGACTCGGCGCGCATCGCGATCCTGGTGCTGGTCGGCCCGCTGCCGGGCGTGATCCTGCTGGGCGCCGCGATCTTCGCGTGGAAGCGGCCGCCGCTGACGCGGGCGCAGCATGCGGAGCTGCGGGAGAAGCTCGAGGCCACCGCCGGGTGAACCCTCACTCCGCCTGCATCCACAGGTCGAGCGTGTACGCGGTCTCGTCCGGTGCGTCGTACCCCACGATCCACGCGAAGCACTCGGTGCCCGCGGGCATGGGGATCACGGACCGTGCGTCGGCTGGGCGGTCGAGGCCGGCGGAGTCCGCCGAGTCGGTCACGTAGTACCATCCGTATGGGTTGAAATCGTCGCCGTAGTAGCACCACAGGTACCAGTCGAGGTCGTGGTACGACGACGACCAGTCCAGGGAGCCGGTCACGTAGCCCTCCTCGGGCACGACCACCCGGAAGGTGTCCGTATCGCCCTCCCACGTCTGCGGGACCACGGTGGACAGGGTGCCCTCCAGGCGGTCGGCGAGGCCGCCGGCCCCGATCATCCCGTCGCAGTCCGTGGCCACGTCGAACGGTGGGATCAGCTCCGTCGCGGGTACGTCGTTGGGTTCGACCTCGGTGCAGGTCCCACCCGACGCGGCCGGGACCTCGTACTCGACCGTGGTGCCCTGTCCGAAGCTGGCCTCGCCGTACGCATCGCCCCCCCAGCACTCGAGTGCGCCCGCGACCGTCACGCCACAGCTGTGCCACGCGCCGGCGCTCACCTCGAGGAAGTCGCCCTCCGGCGGCGTGGTCGCGCCCAGGTCCGCGTACCCCCAGCAGGACACCGTCGCGTCCGGCCGGACCGCACAGGCATGCCAGTAGCCCACCGCGACCCCGGTGAAGAACTCGTCCGGCCAGCTGCCCAGGAAGCTGGAGTAGCCGGCCGCCCAGCACTCGACCTCGCCGCTGGCATGCAGCGCGCACAGGTCCTCCTGTCCGCCGGCGAGCTGGACCCAGTTGCCCGCGAGCGGGTTCTCCTCGGCCTCCAGCGGCGACTCGTCGCCCCAGCAGTGGATCGCCCCGTCGCCGGCGAGCGCGCAGCCGTACCCGTCGCCAGCCGTGACGTCGGTGAACGTGCCTGCTGGCGGCGTGGTCGCCCCGGCCGAGTCGTCCCCCCAGCAGTGGATCGCGCCGTCCGCTGCCAGGGCGCACGAGTGCCGGTCCCCCGTGCCGATCCGGGTGTACGTGCCGGTCGGGGCGTTGCACGCCGGGATTCCCGGCTCGTCGTAGCACCCCCAGCACTGCAACGAACCGTCCCCTGCCACGGCACAGGCGTGGTCCAGGCCGCTGCTCACCTGGGTGAATCCACCCGCGGGTGGGGCGGTGATCCCAGTGTCGGCCAGGCCCCAGCACTGCACGACGCCGTCGCTGCGCAGCCCGCAGGAGTTGTTCACCCCCGCATCCACGGCGAGCCAGGTCGCGTCCGTGTCGTCGTCGTCTGCGCTGTCGTCGTCCCCGACGTCGGTGTCGTCGTCGCCGGTCGGTTCCGTCGGACAGCCCCCGAGGACCAGGGTGGCGGCCAACAGGAGCCCCCAGGCGTTGCGAATGCCATCGTTCATCGTGATCCCTCCATCAGGATGGTAGCGCCATCGCGCAGTTCGTCACACGAGCCTACGGATGCGGCTGGCCCTCATTCCGCCGTGCCCGAATCATCTGCCCCCTCGCGCCGGTCTCCCGTAGACTGATCGCATGGTGTGTCCTGACGACGAGTACCGAACCTCGCGGCCCTGCGAGGCACAGGC
>CAZXHG010000104.1:26532-31522 GCA_964639985.1 uncultured Rickettsiales bacterium | reverse complement strand
CGTGATGGTGGGCAACCAGAAGCCACGCTTCCGGGGCAGGGAACCACGTGTAGATCTCAATCGGACCCTACTCATTCGAACCAAAGGCCTGATGTCGCTGGGCCTGTGGCAGTCGTTCGCCATGATCACCCTGTTCGCCCTGTTCGAGGGCACGGTGATGAGCGACGAGACCCGCGCGGCTCTCCCGACCACGCCCGACGGCGTATTGCCTCAGATGCTGGAGCGCGTGGCGCCACACACGATGACGCTGCCCCTGGGTGAGCCACCCTGGCTGGAGCTGTCCGTGTTTCCCTGGGCGATCCTGTCGTGGACCGTGCAGCTGTTCTTCTTCAGCGCGATCTTCGAGCGGATCATGAATAGGCCGCGGTGAAGGACGGGGGCATATGGGAACAGGCGGCCGCGGCCCCTCACTCTTGGTTTGTGTTGCCTTCAGCTCCCAGCAGGTCCTGCTGCCGGGCCGCATTCCACGGCGAACTGGTCCGGTGAGGGGTAGGGCAGGATCGCCTTGACCTCCTGCGTATCTGTGCAGAACCGCAGGTTGGTCAGGCCTGCGAGATCGCGGGCCGTGAAGTCGGGGTCTTCGGGCGGGAGGCGGTAGAGGCGGTGGCCCGGATTTCTGCCCTTGGTCAGGAGCCGGTCTGGGCCCACGAGCCATAGTCGAACGTCCGCCCCCGCTTCGAACATATCCACGAGGATTCCGGACCGGATGTCCCAGATGCCAGCCGTGCCGGTTTCGAAACTCCCAGCGACGAGATATCTCCCGTTTCGGGTCAACCTGTGTTGATCGAACCTCGTGTAGATTCCATCCGACAGGCGGTGCTGGACTCCCTCGCGGTCGACGATGACGATGCCCTGCTGTGTGGTCACGGCCAGCCTACCGTCGTGCAGGTAGGTCAAGCCGTTGATCAAGACATCCTGGCCCAGGTCCACCGTGACGGTCTGTCGCGTGGCCAGGTCCAGCAGGCGAACCCGCTGTTCGTGCATCAGCACCACAGCGGCTTCGTGCCTCCCCACGACCACCCCATCGCCCTCGAGCGTGCTCAGCAAATCCCCGGTTCTCGACGAGATGACGAGCGCCCGGCGTGGGTGTTTGACCGCAATCACTTCTCCGTCGTTCGAGAGCCTTGCATGACCTGGACGCCGGGGATTGCTCGTGCCAGGCGGAAGTATCGCCATGATCGTGTCCGCATCGAACTCCGAGACGACCCGACCGTCACTCGCGTCGATCACCAGGAGCTGTTCCTCGAGTGAACCCACGGAGAACAGGTCGGACGACTGCGAAAGCTGGATACTGGGGATACTCCCGATTTTTCGGACCGCAACATCGTGCGTGGCCAGGACGACTCCATCGCCGTCGAGTACGTCCACTCCACCCGCACGACGTCGCACCCAGCGCTGTTCATGGGTCTCGACACCACGGGCCGAGCCAGTCCTGTGCAGGTGGCGGTTGTTCTCGCCCATCCATGGATTGGCTGGGCAAGCATCCCCCTCGTCTCGTTGGCCTGTTGCCGTGGACCAGCAGGCTGTGTCCGACACCAGCCACTTCTCGTCATGTGACAGGCGGACTTGGTGGAATTCCAGGGGACTACGCGCCAGCGACTCTGCATTGGAGGTGAAGTCGACCAGTAGCCGGCGGTCGCTGATCGTCCAGACACGGGCTGTGCCGTCCCTGGAGATGGAGGCCAGCCATGTCCCATCCTCGGAGAACCAAAAACCGGTGACCCCGCTGCTATGACCCGTGAAGGTCTGCAGAATCGTCCCTGTGCGAAGACTCAGCAACTCGACGTGGTCACCGCTCGAGAACGCCAGGAAATCACCCTGCGGGGCCACCGCGACGCGACTGACAGGCTTGTTTGGATTCCAGCTGTAAGCGAGCGCACCCTCCTCCACGTCGTACACCCTCAAGGCGCCCCCGCTGGCGATGATGTACCTTGAGTCTGCGTTGAAGGTCAGGCGACCCGCCGTGAGGTTGCCGAGGTCCATCCGGGCGATTTGCTGGCCGTTGGCGTCCAGCACATGGAGATGATCTCCCGCAATGGCGATCATCCGGCTGTCCGGAGAGAACGCACATCTCATGTGGCGTTTGCGCCGGGTATCACCGGGCTCAGTGGTCGACGCCAGGCTCGTGATCTTCGTTCCGTCCGTTCGAAACAGATCCACGGTTCCTGGTCCAGTGACGTAGTACCAGTTGCCGTCCGGTGCCAAACCTGTGAAGGCGGTGTGGGGAGTGCGCTCGATTTCAGTCTGGAGCGCTGACCAATCGCGGGTGTCGAGGAGCACAGGTCGCCTTCTCGAGCCCGCGGCGAGAAGGTAGCGACCGTCGGTGGAGACCTCCAGTGCTGTTGGTGTCCCCCTCCACGGCGCGTCGATCCAGTCGCGAACGATCCCGTCAGCGAGGGGTACGAACAGGACCTTCTCGTACCAGGCAACTACGATCTCGTCTCTCCACTGGATAAACGGCGCATCGCTGGGTCCACGCCTGCCATCATGCAGGTTCAATGCCTTGAGATCTGTCGTCCACCTCGTGTCTCCCGTCGCCGGATCCCAGGCTGCCAGCCGGCCTTTGCTGTCGATCGTCACGAGCAACTCATCGCACCACAGCAATGTCTCGATGTCGGCGTCCTCGGATCGCAGGACGTGGGAATAGCCACCCCGGGCCCAGACGGAGGACATCTCGGCATCGACCTTGTCCGAGCCCCCCGCATCCTTCGCAGCGAGCAGATAGGCAGCCGCCTCCGCCGTACGCCCCGCCGCCGCCGATACCTTCGCCCTCCCGATCAGGTCCTCCATCTCCAGCTGTCGCAACGCCTCCCCGGCCTGCGCCCTCGCCTCCACCGTGTCCTCGCGGCGGATGTCGTTCACCACCAGCACGCCCGCGGTCAGGCCCAGGACCAGGAGCCCGAGCGCGGCGAATCCCGATCGTAGCCGGACCTGGCGGGTTCTGGCCTCGCGGACGAAGTCCTGCACCTCGGCCGTAACCTTGCCGAGCACGGACCTGGCCTGCTTGAGCGAGTCCCCGGACCACAGCAAGCCCACGGGCCGACCCTGGTCGTTCCACCGCCGTGCCGAGGTTCGCAGGTCCTGCAGCAGCACGTGTTCCCGCCGGTCCACCCGCAGCCACCCTGCAAGCCGATCCCAGCGCCGCGTCACCTCCTCGTGCACGAGCTCCACCGAGCCCTCGTCCGACACCAGGAGCCGCGCCTCCACGAACGCGTGCACGATCGCCTCGGCCCTGGCCGGATCGGACGTACCCTGGACCAGGTCGGCCCTGTGTACGGCCACCCGGCTGCCGTCGTGGGTCACGAGCTGCCCGAACACCTCGCGCGCGACCCCTTCCGCTCCACGCGGCAGGCGTTGCTGCAATACCTCCTCTGCGCGCCTGGCCAGTGCTCCGCCCACGCCGCCGATGGTCTCGTAGCCCTCGTGCGTGAGCAGTCGCCCCTGGCTGTCCCGATCCCACATCACGTCCGATGCGAACTGCAGCAGCGCCAAGGCCGCGGCGTCGCACTTCACCGCATCCACCATGCGGCGGACGAGCCCGTCCTGCCACGCGAACCCGAAGACCCGCGCAGGTTCCTCCAGCGTGCGGACCAGGGCGTCTTCCCCAGGGGTCCTGACGATCCACACGTCGCGGAACGCCAGGGAAGACAGCGACTCGCAGGCCATCAGGTCGTCGAGTGCATCCGAACGGATGACCAGGACCACGTGGCGGGAGCGCAGCAACTCCCCGCATCGATGCGCGACCTCGGGAGGGTTCAGGCTGAACAGCTCCTCGGCCTGGTCGAGCACGAGCAGGGAGTCCCGTGGAATCCTGGACAGCCGCTCGACCGGATCGGTCCCCGGCCGGACGATCCGCGGGGACAGGTCGTCGAGCCGCGGCACCACCCCGGCCGCCACCAGGGAAGACTTGCCGCAGCCGCTGGCACCCGAGACCGTCACGAACGTTCGACTTCGAACCAGGTTGGCCAGCTCGTTGGCCTCGTCCTCGCGCCCGAAGAAGTGGTCGGCGTCCTGTGGTTCGAAGGCGGCGAGTCCGTGGAAGGGCCGTGGCACGGCTGCAGCCTGGCTGGCCAACGCACCGATACCGAGGGCAGCGCGCAATCGCCCAGCAGCTTCCTCGTCCCGCCATCGGTGCATGGACGGCAGGGCGATGTAGTCCCGCCGGAGCGTGTCGATAACGAAGAACTCCTTGCCGTCCCGGGTGTCGATCACCTGGACGACGTCACCGAGGCGAAGCAGAGCGCGGTTGCCGTGCACGAGCACGACCTCACCCGGCTTCAGTCCCCCTGCTTGCAAGGTGATTGAGCGCCAGAGGCCGTTGTGGAAGCGTGTCAGTTCGACTGCGTCCGTGTGCTGGTCGGACGAGGACCGGACCTGTGCCAGCGTCAGCTCGAACAGCGGACCGAATGCGTCCAGCAACCGATCCAGCGTCGGCCAATGCTCGTCCCCGATCGCTCGGGCCTGTGCCGGATTCCCGGTCGCGCCATGGGCGACGGTCTGTGCCCTGCGTGCGCTCAGGAGCTTCTGGAGGTCCGAGCTCACCTGCTTGCTGTTCCAGCACTCCACGAGTTGCGGCACCGGGTGTCGTTCCGGAGCCCCGTACCAGGGGGCCAGGAGATGGCCGGTCAGGGATTCCCACGAGCCATCGGTCAGCGGACGCCGGGCCATCTGCTCCAGGAGCTTCCTAGATGTCGCGCTGTCGGTGCCTCCAGCGGGGCCGACCCCGGCGGTCACACGGCCGGCGAGGGCCAGGCTGGCGACGTAGTGAAGCAGCGCACGGAACACCTCCACGACACGATCGCGTCGTTCGTGAGGATTGGCTGCCGTCTGGAGGTTCTCCACGGCGTCTTCGATCGGAAGGGGAAGACTGGGGCGCGACGATCGCAGCATTCTGCAACGAGGTTACTCGTTGGCTGTCGAGGGGGCCAGTATGGGCCGCCCCCCCCCCCCGCGGCGCCAGGAGGCGGGGCGCCGCCCCGGCGACGCCGGC
>CAZXHG010000104.1:0-26522 GCA_964639985.1 uncultured Rickettsiales bacterium | reverse complement strand
GGGGGCCCGCCTCTCGCACCCATCTGCCACCCGGGCCCCCGTGGGGGGGGGGGGGGGGCCCCCCGCCCCCCCCCCCCCCGCGGAGCCACAAATCTGACGGCTCCCCCGAGCTCCCCTCCTCCCCACCGGGGAGAGAGGTTCATGCGCTCAACATCGGGGTGACCGTGATGGGCGTGGGATTCACCGCCCGCAAGCTGGCCGCGTCGTACGACACCTCGATTCAGGACTTCGAGGCCCAGCGGAGAGACCGGGAACCCACCGGAGCCCAGGGATGGTGGCATCCTCGAGACGGTGAGTCCGCCGGTTTGGCCGTGGCCGCCGGCCTGTACAAGATCGTGGACGAGGGAACGCCCGCGGACGTGCTCGAACTGGCGCGGCTGTACAAGGAGGCGAGGGAGGCCGAGCGGAAGGCCCAGGTCGCCAGGCGGGCCTTCGCCAGCGCGCGTGACGTGTCCATGCGTACGCTCGAGCTGCGTCAGCAGATCATCGACACGGTCGCCGCGCGCGGGCTGGACCGGACCGACAGGGCCCTGGATGCACGGGTCGCGGAGATGAGAGAGACCGCCGATCCCCAGCTCAAGGTCGCGCTGCCCCAGTCCCTGGCCACCACCGTGACCGGCGACCAGCTGTCCGACGTGGGCCAGTCGATGGACAGGGCCAGGGCCGAAGCGGACAAGATGTCGAGGGTGGAAATCAAGTTCCGACCGACGACCGGGTCCTGGAGGTGAACCGGATCATTTATTACAAAAAATCCCGCGTGGGAGTGTGGTACCGTCACTGTCAGGGCGCCCAGAAGCTTGGGGGATTCGTGGGCGGATCAGGTGGGTACGGCCTGGTCCCTCGGGGCTCACGAACCGTGATGTAGACGCTGAGATCGGGGGCGCCCACTTCTGTGCAACCTCCTTGGCTCGCGCCAAGATCGACGAAGGGGGGCATTCATGCCCAGGTACTCTCGGTTCTCCTACCCCGCGCTGGGGATCATCCTGGCGGTCCTGCTGGCCGCACCCGCGGCCCAGGCCGCATACCTCGAGTCGGTGTTCATCGAGTGTAGCGGCGACATCACGAGCGACCTGCAGGACGCCATCGACGACTACGACGGAACCACCGACTACTACGGCGTGATCGTCATATCGCCATCACCTACCAGCTGCTATGTCGACGACACGATCATGGTCCTGGACACCCACGGACTGCGCATCGAGGGCCACGGTCGGGAGGGGACCGTGATCGAGTGGCGCGGGGGATCGACGACCCCCATGTTCCAGCTCGAGGCATCCGAGGGCGTCACGTTCGCCCGGTTCACCGTGAAGGTGGTCCAGAACAAGACGCTGGAGTCCGCCTTCGACCTGTACAACGGATGCTTCTCCACCACCTGCCCCACCGGCCCGTACGACACTTCGCACGGCAACTCGTTCGAGGACATCCGCATCACCGCGCCCCACACGGACGCCACGCTGGAGAACGGGATACGCATCCTGCTGACCCCCAGCGAGGGCGACCTGCACAACGAGGCGCACCAGTTCACCAACGTGCACGTGGATGGGTACACGGACTACGGGTTCGTGATCGAGGGCCGCAACTCCAAGGAGAACATCTTCCGCGGGTGCCACTGCCGCGGCACGTATGCGACCAACCAGGGACAGGACCAGGACCACGGACTGGCCTGCGTGCTCACCGGCTACGGCGACGACGACGACGCAGGCAGCTTCAAGTGGTACGGGGGCATCGCCAACGGCAACAAGGACGCGGCATTCGTGCTGGGTGACAACCAGGACACCGTGTTGATCTCCGGGGCCAACTGCGAGGTGGACCGGATGCTGCTGCGCGCGCACAACCCGGACGACCCCACGTTCACCCGGTTCCCGGTGATCATCGACTCGGTCCGGTTCTCGGACGACGCGGTGCACGACTGGGATGGTGGGACCTATGACAACACGTACGGAGTCATCGTGGACATGCGGCACCGGGGCCCGCTGGTCATGCGGGGCAACGACCTGGGGCGCCGCGTGGGCTCGGGCAGTCAGGTGAACCTGTCGATCTGCTGGTCCTACGGGGACCATGCGGACTCCCCGATCGGGGGATTCGTGTTCGAGGGCAACGCCATCGCCACGAGCAATGCCAATCCATTCGACCCGGTCGATGCACTGATGGAGGACCCGCCGGACTGCATCTACCCGACCACCCAGCAGTCCAACATCATCGCCCTGGGCTCGGCCACCGGGTACCGCTACGCAGCCATGCCCGAGCCGTTCACCGAGCTGGACACCGCGTCCGTCTCCTCATTCTCCGTGAATCGAATCCCGTCGAGCCACACGCGGTTCGTGCTCGACGGCACCGGCAACCTCGACGTGCTCACCGATGGCACGGAAGGCCAGCTCATCGTGCTCGTGGCCGATGACGACGTGACCGTGAGGGACGTGTCCGCATCCTCGGGCAACATCATCCTGAACTCCGGCGCGAACTACGCCATGGGAGTCGGGGATACGCTCACCCTGGTGCTGTACGACGGCGACTGGTTCGAGGTCGCCCGCAGTACCAACTAGGTTCGGCGCACCGGGCCTCGCACAGCGGCGATCCGTTCCTGGTGTCGACCGCCGACTCCCCGAAGCACCACACCTTCAGTATCCCCAGCGCTCGCCCCTACTCCCCCCCACCGAAATCGAACACCCCCTGCGCCTCCTCCACCACCATCTCGAACGGATCCCCGATCCGCCTCGTCTCCCGCCGCTCGCGGATCGCAGTCCACGCGGCCTTCACCTCGTCCGTACCCACGTAATACCGCCCCCGCCGCTCCCCCACCGTGCCGAGCAGCCCGGCCCCGACCATGGCCTTGAGGTCCCGGCCGGCCGTCTGCTCGCTCACCTCCTCGCCCGCGGTCTGCACGGTCAGCTTCCTGTACGAACCATTGCGCAGCCGAAGCCCCAGGGCCGCATCCATCAGCCCCCCGACGACGCGTTCCGGCAACCCGGCCCCGCCCGCCTGCTCAGCACATCGCCGCCACAGTTCCTCGTACTCGGTGATACGCCGGAGCTGTGTCGCAGCCTGCCGGTAGTGCGCCGTGAGGCAGAACCGCACCCAGGGCCGCGCATCGCCCGCCGGACTCCACGTGCCCTGGCCTACCTCGCCGAGGACCTCGTAGTAGGCATCCGTGTTGCTGCCTAGGTACTCCTCGATGCTGCTGAACACGGGCGCGAGGACTCCACCCTGGGCCAGGACCAGGGTCTGCAGGCACCTCGCCATCCTGCCGTTGCCGTCACTGAACGGGTGGATCATCACCAGGTTCAGGTGTGCCATGGCCGCACGGATGACGTCTGGTCCCTGGCTCGAGGCCAGCTGGTCGAGCATCTCGGCGATCAACCCTGGGACAAGCTCGGCATCCGGCCCTTCGTACACGATGTCGCCGGACGGCTCTCGCCGTACCCAGACCGCCCCGGGCCGCCACCGACCCGGGTTCCGGCCCAGGTCGTGTTGCAGCATCATGAAGTGCAGGGCCCGCAGCACGCCCTCGTCGATCCTCAGGGTGGGATCGAGTGCCAGTTGCAGCACATAGGTCATGGCGCTGCGGTACCCGGCCAGGGACTGCTGGGTGGCCTGGTCTGCGGCGAGCACGGGCTCGTCGTCCATGGCGGCCACCGTATCCTCGATGCTGACCTGGTACCCCTCGATGGTGTTGGAGGCCTGTACGGCCCTGGCGAACGAGATCCGGCGGAGGGTGCCGGACCAGCGCCGCGGTTCAGCTACCTGGTGGCGTAGCCTGTCCTGTAGATCGTCGAGCTTCGCGATCACGGCAAGCTCGGCGTGGTCTGGTCTCGCGGTCTGGAACACGGCCATGATGGAATGATAGATATTATTCGACATTCCATCAAGCTGCATGAGGGAAAGCAACCGTCACGGGCCACAGCCCCCCACCCATCAGAACCGTTCGAGCCACTCCTCGCACTCCCCCGCGATCCCCTGCAGCTCATCCTCCCCAATCCGCCCCTGGGGCAGCAGCAGCTCGAACCGGCCACCCAGTTCCGGTTCGGTCATGGTCTCCAGGAACGAGGTCGTGGCCAGCGCGGTCTCGAACTCACCAGCCTTGCCCTGCGCGTGCGCAGCCAGAAAGGCCCGGGCACGACGAGCTGCAAACTGGCATTCCCGGCTTCGCCAGAACGCCACCAGGTCCAGGGTCTGCAACGCCGCTTCGATCTCGCCCTGTTCCAGCTGCCGGTCCAGGGTGACGATCGCCCCGCGGAGCTGGCCGAGCAGGGGCTGGGAGCGGTCCCAGTGGTGCGGTTCCAGCGGGTCGGGCAGCGGCTCGGCCAGCGCGATCCACGGGACGAGCTCGCACCCGCCGTCCTCCATGTCCGCGCCCGCACACAGCGTGTCGAGCGCGCGGTCCGGCTGGCCTGCGCCCAGCTGCGCCACGCCGAGCACGTGGTGGAAGTGGCACGCGCTCGCGGGGTCCATCGCGGCCACGGCCTCCGGCTCCACCCGGCCGAGGATGTGCAGGGCCTCGTCGTAATGGCCGTGGTCGGCCACATCCTGCGCGATCAGCAGGGCCAGGCCCGGGTGCGCCGGATGGTCGGCCAGCGCGTCCCTCGCGATCTGCAGCCCCTTGGCCCTGTCGCGGGCCTTGTCATGGGCCACGGCAAGCGCGAACATCAAGTCTGGATCGGCCCTGTGCATCCGGATGTACTTCCGCAACCACTGGACGTTCTCCTGCACCGGGGCGTGGGAGAGGCGCGCCGCGTGCGCGAGCGCCGTGGCGTTGACCGCCCCGACCGGCCAGGTACAGGTGTGGCGCAGCGGCGTGACCGGGAGTGCCATCGGCGGGTGGGATGGAGCCGGCGGGGGGCCGAACCGGGGGGCGACCGGTCCGAGGGGCGCGACGCGGACCCCGCGGTCCGTCTCCCACGCCGCGCAGACCTGGTGCGAGCCGGGGTCCCGCGCCAGCTCGAACCTCTCCGGGACCGCGCAACGCCACTGCAGCTCCAGGCCCTGCCCGGCTGGCCGGAACGCCAGCAGCTCGGCGTCCTGGTCCCCCTCGAGCCGCCCGGCGCGCACGTAGGTCAGCCCCTGGTCCAGGGAGGTGGCCATCGCGATGGTGGAGTCGCGGTCGAAGCCCGGCAGCGGACACGGCGGGCCGCACTCCCCCTGCAGGTCGACCACCAGGGCCAGAAGACCCTCCCGGAACGATGCCATCTCGACCTCGTCGTCCGCGGTCAGCACGACCAGCCGCTCGTCGTCCGGGTGCACGGCCACGGCCATGGGCGGACCGGGCAGACCGATGCGGTCCGTGACCTGGCGGCCCCCGTCCGCGGACCACAGCTGGATGTGGGGCTCGTCCCAGGGCTGGGCCACGATCATCGGGCGCTCACCCACCCGGACCGGGCCGATCCAGTTGGCGTCGCACCGGGTGGTCCGCGCGCGGTTGGATCGCAGCTCCACGATCAACCAGCCCGCGTCACCGCCCATGCGCTCGGGGCTGCGTGTGTCACACCACAGGTACTCGCCATCCGGGTCGAGCACGTGGTGGTCCACCACGGTCCGGTCGCCCAGGTTCTCGGTCACGACCTGCCACGACAGGATGTCCCGCGTGCCCAGGTCGAGCCGGAGCAGGCGTCCGGCATCCCCGGCCATCCAGATGGACGAAGCGTCCAGCCAGGTGTCCACCGGGGACATGCTGCCCGGTGTGCGCAGCACCAGCCGCTCGACCGAGCGCGACTCCTTCACATCGATCCGGTGTACGAACAGCCAGCGCCCGTGAGCCCTGGTGAGCACCACGACCCCACGCTCGGAGTCCAGGCAGGGGCCGTCCAGATCCAGCGTGGGCATGGGCCAGGCCAGTGGGGCGGGTTGCGAGCTCCTCCACACGTGCTGGCGCCACGACCGGCGGATCTCCTCCCGCAGCTCGCGCCACTCCTTTGCCCACGCCACGGGGTCCGGCTTGCGGTCCAGTGGCCCGCCCAGGATCTTCCGCGCGGCGAGCAGGTCGTCGGACGACCGCAGCCGCCGGTACTCGGCTCGTGCGTCCCCCAACCGGCGTTCGATGTTCAGGGAGACCTCGAGGATCTCCAACCTGCCCCGCTGGGTCCGGTCCAGGCCCTCGGGTTCGATCCCCTGGAGCAGGCGCGCGGCCGTCCGCAGGTCGCCGCGGTCGAGCGCGCGCCCGGCCCGCGTGAGCTGGTCCGCCACCTCGCTCGCGCGGCGCTCGACCTCGGCAGCCGTGGCATCGGACAGCAGGCGCGTGGCCTCGGGCACGGAGCGCAGCAGGCCTGCCACCGGCTCCAGCTCGGCGAGCACATCTGCCGGCCTCCCGGTCCGGGCGGCCTCGGCAGCGCGGCCGAGCGCCAGGATCGCGGTCACCGTCTCCCCGGAGCGCGCGTTGGTCGCGGACACGCCGGTCGCCTCCAGCCAGGCGATCAGGGGCGAGTCCGTCTGTCGTGCAACGTCCTCGCGAGCAGGCCCGGGAAGGTCGAGGTACAACACGAGGACACGCTCGTCCACGTTCCCGGCCAGACCGCGCAGCACGTCCTCGATCTGCGCCTGTTGCCGCTGCTCTGTCACGTCGCGCCGGACACGGGCCAGGGCAGCGGCGACGTCCGCGCGGTCCGGGGCGAGCCGGTTGGCCAGCTCCCAGGTCTCGAGGGCCTGCTCCACGTCCCCCTCGGCCTCGCACGCCCTGGCTGCGGCCGAGAGCTCGGTGAGTCGCGAGGCCAGCCGCTGCTCCTCGACCTGTGACAGCACGGTCCGGGCGACAGAGCAGTCTGGCCAGCGAGCCAGCAGCGACCGGGCCACGTCCTCGGCCTCGTCCAGCTGGCCCTGGTCGTGGAGACGGACGAGGTCCTGCTCCAGTCCGGCGCGCTCGTCGCTCCTCGCCTCTTCCAGCCTGGACTCGAGATCCGGAAGCGATCCGTGCCCTGGATCGAGCGCCCGCAGGGCCTCGATGCTGTCGCGGGCAGCAGCGCGGTCCCCGCGGACGATTTCGGTGCGCGCGAGGGCCACCCAGGCCTCGTGCAGGCGAGGGTGCCGGGTGTCGCGGAGGAGTTGGCGCGCCCGCTCGGTCTGGCCCGCGTGCGCCGCTGCCAGGGCCAGCAGCAGGCGTACCTCCGGGTCGGCCTGCGCGGCCGCGGACAGGCGTCCCTCGAGCGCGATCGCGCTGTCGAAGTCCGCGAGGTGGTCGACCAGCAGTCCGAGCAGGGCGACCGCCGCATCGGCCGTGCCAGAGCTCTGCCGGAATGCCTGGTCGAGGAGCTGTCCGGCGCGGTCGTAGTCGTACTCGTCGAGCGCGGCGAGCCCCTGTTGCAGGGCATCGGCGGGCGACGGCGTGACCGGGGCTGGCGAACCGGCGTGCGCGTGAGCCGCGACGGGCCCGGTCTGCGTGTCCAGCTCGTTCCAGATCCAGGAGCGCACGTCGTCCGCCAGATCCGCCACGACCGCGTGGGTCGCGTCCTGCGGAAAGTGGCGGCGGCGGATGCTCACGATATCGGGTTCGTCCGGGTCGGCGACCACCTCGAGGTCCGCGCCGAACCGCCGCACGAGGATCTCCTGCAGGCGGTTCTTGGTCGCGTATTGCCGAGCCTGCTCCGCTGGGGGCGCGTCACGACCTGTTGGATTGACCCGGTGGATCAACGAGAACAGCTGGGCCACGTCGACCGACGTACGTCCCTCGATCACGGACTGTGGATCGACCGGGGCTTGCTTGCGGTGGCGCTTGCGTCGTCCCATGGTGGCGCTGCCCTGGAGCTGGCTCGTCGTCCTGCACCCGACAGCGTACCGTCTGTGCGTGTCTCACGTCGATGCTCGCGCAGCCCTCACCCCTTCAACTTCCCCAACACCTTCTCCAGCCACCCCCCGTCCCGCGGTGCCACGTACCTCAGGTAGATGTCGTTGAAGTGCAGAGCCGCCAGCTCTGCCGGCGGCGGGGCCTTGGTCGGGTCCACCAGTGGCACCGGGTGGATCCGGCTGATCCCATGGTGCGCGAGCGCGCAGCGCCACTCCTTCTCCACCCAGTCGGAGCGGGCGGCGTTGGGGGACCAGAACAGGTAGAGCATGTCGGCCTGGCTGATGCGGCGGTCCAGCTCCGCCTCCCACAGCTCGCCCGCGCGCAGGTCGAGCACGTCGAGGAACACGTTCACGCCGGTGGCGTTGATGCCCTGGACCCGGCGGACCACCTCGTCGCGGTCGCGGGAGGAGTACGAGGCGAACGCGGAGCGCACGCGCATCTGCTCGGCGGTGGGCATGTCCAGGGCGTCGAAGCCCTCGGCCGGACCGACAACAGCTTCGTCGTCGCCGTGCACCATCACCTGGAACACCAGCCGGGCGATGAGCAGGCCCTTGTGCAGCACCTGGACCTGGCCCGGGTACACGTGGGGGAAGCCGCCCGGCGCGTCGGCGGGCGCCTGCACGATCAGGGAATGGGTGATCGGCTCACCCAGGAACGTGACCGTGGCCATGGAGGACTCGACCTCGAAGCCGTCGAGCTTCAACTCCAGGTCCAGTACAACAGCGTCGTCGTCGAGACCTGGAGTCCCCTGTGTGCCCGATGTGCCGGCCCGGGCCGCGAGCACCTCGTCGCGGCGGTCGGGCGGGTAGATCGCGAAGTCGAGCAGGAAGTCGTTTGCTCGCTGGATCACGGACGGGACGAACACCGAGAACTGCACGGTCTCAGGGGGCTCGTCGTCGTCGAGCGAGTCGATGCGTGGTAGCCGGAACGCTGCAGTGGTCACCTCCTCGCGACGGTACACCCCTTCGGGTGCATCGTCCGCCTCCTCCATCCAGGAGGGCGGCGATGGTGCAGGCGCGCTGAACCCCGGTGCGAGCGTGCTGCCCGGGGCCGTGGCCTGGCCGAACCGGTCCTCAGGCACCGGCGACGGAGCAGGCATCGGAGGTGGACCCGGGGGCGGCCCCGGAGGCGGTGGCCCGGGCGGGCGCGCCAGGGGCGTGGGCGGCGGTCCGGGTGCACGCCCCGTCGGTAGCGACAGATCCGGGAGCGGTCCCGGTGCCGCAGGCACGGGCGGCGGGCCGACCAGCCAGCGGTGCACGTCCTCCAGCCGGTCCAGCCGGGCCAGCGCCTCGGTGGCGCTGGCTGGCCGCCTGGCCGGATCCGGATCGATCAGCTCGGCGACGAAGGCCTCCACCAGGCGCGGGGCCATGGCCAGGGGCGGCATGGGTGGCATCTGCGTGTCCGCGGCCAGGCGCACCTGCTCCAGGTCGGTGAACGGGTAGGGCCGCCGGCCGGCCAGCATCTCGTAGGCCACCACACCCAGGGCGTACAGGTCCGCGGCCACGGTCAGCCGGGCGTCCAGGGCCACCTCCGGGGCGAGGTAGCCGGCCTTGCCCACGATCGCGGACGCGGGCTCCTCAGCGATGCTGTCCAGGGTGCGCGCGCACTCCAGGTCGATCAGCCAGGGCTCGGCGCCGCGCGGGATCCCGTGGTGGAAGGGCGTGGCCACGGGCACGCGTAAAAAGATGTTCTCCGGGCTCAGGTCGCCGTGCACCACGCCCGCGCCGTGGATGGCGGCCGCCTGTTGCAGACAGCCGCGCAGTACGTCGAAGGTCTCGCGTCCGGTGAAGCTGTGCTGGTCCCGCATGGCATCGGCCAGGCTGCGGCCGTGCAGCCGCTCGACCGCGAAGAATGGCTGGCCGTCCCGCTCGGCCATGTCGATCAGCCGCGCCACCCGGACCCCGCGCTCGGCCAGGTGTCGGGCCATCTGCGGCTCATTGTGGAAACGGCGGACCGCGTCGGGATCGGTCGCGTGCTCCGGCCGCAGGACCTTGACGAACACCTCCTGGCCGCCCGCACCGTGGATGGCGAAGAAGCTGCTGGCGATCGGACCCACCCGGTGGGGATGCACGTTGCCGTACGCCGGCCCCAGGGTGGGCTGGGCTGCTGGGGGTGGGGGCGGCGCAGCGGGCGGCGGACCGGACACGCCCGTGGGGGGTGACAGCAGGTCGTCGAGGTCGTCTTCGAGGTCCACGTCGTCCAGGTCGCCGAGATCGTCCAGCGAGAACAGGGCACCGGCCGGCTTCGCGGCGTCGCCTGCGGCCAGCTCGGCACGTGGCGTGGTGCCAGGATGGACCCCCAACCCAGGCAATCCCAGGTCGAGGCAGGTGAGCTCGTCCATCAGGTCCATCACGGACCAGGGCGGGGGATTGCCGCGTCTGGTGCCTGCTGCCACCTCGCCGTACAGCCACGCCACGAGCTGCTCGTGCAGCTCGGGCAGGGTGGTGGGGCGCGGATCCAGGTGCCGGGCGATCCCGGTGTGGTCGCACAGCTGCTGCACGAGCGCGGCCACCGCGCCCACGTCGTCTGCAGCGCCGCCGCGAGGGGGGGACGCCAGCTCCAGGGCGGCCAGGGCGCCCGTGGCCGTGAACGTCAGCTGGTCCCGGACCAGGGCCAGTCCCGACGATGCGCGGGGCCAGGCCCGGCAGGCCTCGATGCCCAACCGCACGGCCAGCGTGGCGTGGAGAACGGTACGGGTCCGGGAGAGTCCAGACAGGACGTCGCCGATGGTCACCGGTGCGGTCGATGGCGCCGGTGCCCGGGCGAGCAGCCGGGCACCGAAGAAGTGACCCACGATCTCGATCACGTCGCCATCGCGGAGCGTGACCGGGTTGGCCAGGAGGGAGCCGTTCACCGTGGTGCCGTAGGTGCTCTTCAGATCGCGGACCACCACCCGGCCGTCCTCGCCGGCCACCTCGGCGTGGTGGCGCGACGCGAACGCGGATGCACCCTGGGGCGTGGTCAGCCTGACCGCACAGGACCGTGCCCGGCCTATGCGCAACCGCGCCGACGGCTCGGCCACCAGCGCGCCGGCGCTCGACGAGCGGGCGAGCCACTCCACCAGCAGCGCGCCCGGCTGCAGCTGGTCAGGGCCAGGCCACGGTCGGGGCTCGTCCATCCATCACTCCTGCGTCGTGGGCAGCTTATCACCGCAGCTCGTACAGCCGCGTCACCCATTGCCGGTCCGCGCGGCCCAGGCTGTCGTCCGTAGTCCATGCCCCGGCCCTGGCGAACCCCTCGGCGTCGAACACCTGGTCAAGCTCCTCCGCTGTCACACCGCTGTACAGTCTCCCCCCATCGTCGCGGTCGCCACCCCCATCGGGCGAGCGCAGGTCCGGCACGGACACCAGCACCCGGCCCAGCGGTCGCAACACAGCGCGGATCGTCGTCACCGCGATGGCCAGCTCCGTCCGGTGCAGATGCTGCAACACGGCCGAACACACCACCCCGTGGAATGCACCACCCAGCTCGTGCCGGCTCGGTAGCGTGGTGGGCAGCTCCCCGGCCGCGATCCGCCCGGCCAGCTCCGGGTGATACTCCTCGGCCAGCGTGCGCATCCGCGGCACAGGCTCGACGCCACGTGCATCCCACCCCCGATCCAACAACGTTGCTAGATCTCGTCCAGTGCCGCCCCCCACGTCCAGGATACGCGTTCCGGGCTCGAACGCCCGGTCGAAGAAACGAGAGATCCCTTGGCCCCCGGCCTCGTATCGATCCGCGTGTTCGCGGTCCATGGCCTCGTAGAACTGGCGGGTCGTCTCGTCCATGGCCTCGTTGTCAAACGCGGTACGGCCTGCCCTTGCCGCCTCCTTCGCCCTCCAGATCAGATCTTCCATCTCCAGCTGCCGCAACGCTTCCCCGGCCTGCGCGAGCGAGTCGCCGGACCACAGCAGTCCCAAGGGCCGGCCTTGCTCGGTCCACCGCCGCGCCGAGACCCGTAGGTCCTGCAGCAGCGCGTGCTTCCGCCGGTCGACCCGCAGCCACCCGTCCGGCGAAGGCGAGGCTGGCGATGTAGCGGAGCAGCGCGCGGAACACCTCGACGAGGCGATCCCGTTTCTCGTGTGGATTGGGCGCTGGCTGGAAGTTCTCCACAGCATCTGCGATCGGGAGTGGATGGTCGGGGCGTGACGATCGCAACATCGTGCGACGAGATTACTAGCTACCTGTCGAGGGCGCCAGCGACCGCATCCGCCAGGTCCATCAAAAGGCCTGTCGCGGTGGAGGAACGAACGGGTGGTGGTCCCAGCGGGCGAGGAGGGGGATGATCGCGATCATGGATTGACCGGCTCCTAGCTGGCCCCGCCGGCCCCGTCGTCGGCTGAGGAAGGCGATCTCCCGGAAGGGATGGTCTTCCGTGATCGCGACAGCGAGGGCCAGGGAGAGACTCTCGAGGAGGGCGTCCATCTGGGGGCGGTCGGATGCGGCCTCGATCCAGTCGACCCATGCCTCACCGAGGCGCTCGAACGGTCTGTTGTGAAAGGTCACCTGCTCGAGGATATCGGACGAAGGCAAGGGAACCGAGAGGTGAGGTTCGAGGGCTCGGTACGACGCCAGGTCAGCGGAGACGGCGCGGATGAGCGACCGGCGCTGCACGGGATCAAGGGGAACTCTCGTAGCGGTATGAAGGCCCCGTAGGCCCAGCGGCTTGCATCCCAGCAGCGGTGGCGTCTCGTCCGCGTGGATCGTCAGCCAGTGGTCGAGCCAGAAGCCGAGGGAAGGAGGAAGCGTCGGGCGTACCTTCACGTCATCCTGTGTGTACACCCACATGTCTCACCTCCAGGTTGCTGCTGACACATTTTGAACGTTTCGTCGCCCTCACGCCCCAACCACCGCCCCCTCCACCAGCGACACCACCTCGTCCCACCCCAGCCGCGCCTTCGTCTTGGCCACGAATCCGCCCGCATGCGCGAACGCCACGCGATCATCCGAACTGATACGAACGAAATCGATCCGCGGGTCATCGTCGAGCCGGTTCAGCGCCATCCCCGGCCCCCGGGAGTCGTACCCCACGGACACGGGGATCACCTCGCCGTGCTCCTCCTCCCACTCCGCGCGCAGGCGCATGGACACGGGCTCGTAGGGCACGGTCTCGTGCACGAGCACGGGAAGGCCCGCGACCCGGCGGACGTCGGTGCAGGTGCGCAGGCGGGCGAGCTCGTCGTCGAACATCTCGGCCTCGGCCACGAGCGCGTCCACGATGGCCGTGACCGCCTGGACCACGAACGGGGGCACCTGGTCGCCGTCCGTGGCCATCCACAGCTGGACCAGGCCCAGGTCCAGAGGGGACTCGAGGTCCGGGGGAACCGGTTTGTTCAGACCAAGGTCTTCTGCGACCCGCCTGGGGCCCTGCACGTCGATCCGGACCTGGCCCATGTACCACTCCCGGCCCGAGAGCAGGTCGTGCAGGCCCAGGTGCTTCGCCACCAGCGACAGCGCACACTCGACCACGTCGCGGTCGAACTGGTGGTGATCGAAGTTGTTCAGCTCGGGCTCGTGCCGCCGACCCACGTCCAGCACCCAGATGGAGGGATCGGCGAGGTCCGCCTCCGTGGGCTTGCGACGGTATACCGGCACCGCGCCCTTGGACCGGCAGACCAGGCCGGTGGCCAGGATCTCGTCGAGGTGCGCACCGCCGGGGTGCACGATGATGTGATCGGTCATGGATGGATCCTATGGCTCCGGTGGAACATCGCACTGCTCCTGATCGCAGGTTCCCCAGCACCGCATGTGGCCGTCCACGTCCACGGCGCAGACGTGGTACCAACCGACGTCGAACGCGGACCAGGTATCGGCTGGCACTCCGCAGTTGCCACCGCTGCAGGCGCCCCAGCACATCACGTCCCCGCCTGTGGTGAGCCCGCAAGCATGGAACGTGCCGGCCGTGACCGTGGAGAACGTGGCGTCGGGCACGTTGCAGGCGCCAGGGAGTTGTCGCCCCAGCACAGGATCTCCCCGGCCTCGGTCAGACCGTAGGAGTTGTACATGCCTGCGGCCGTGGCCACGAAGTTGCCGTCTGACACCTCGCACGTGTCGTTGGAGCACAGGCCCCAGCACTCGATGGTGCCCTCCGTGGTCACGGCACAGGTGTTCTCCCAGCCAGCCGATACCGAGGCATAGGTGCCGCCGGGCGCGTCGCACTGACCGTAGTCGACCAGGTCCAGGGCATCGATGTCGTCCCAGGTGGGCTCACAGCCCCAGCATTCGAGGGAGCCGTCGTCGGTCAGGCCACACGAGTGCCACATGCTGACCGAGACATCGACCCAGTCGTCGCGCCCGCATCCCACGCACAGGGCCAGGCTGACGATCGCCGCGATGAGGGTGGCGGAGTGCATGGTTCTCGTCCTCACCGGCAGGATATCACCGCGGCGTTTCGAGGATCAGGTTCTGGCCTCCGGGCCGCGGAGCGCGTGCCGCTGCTCCCGCCAGCTCGCCCGCACCAGGAAGATGGCCAGGATCAGGGCGAAGTGGCACATCAGCGACGGCAGGGAGGGGTCCAGGGACTTCCAGGCGAACTGCACCAGGAAGGCGGGCACGATGAAGCCCAGGGTGCCGGCCTGCAGGTCGGCGGCGTGGGCGCGATGGGGTCGTCCGCGTACTTCATGACCGCGCCCGCGCCCAGCAGCATGGCGAACATGCCCGCCTCGTAGAACCCGCCGAAGGCCAGCTGGAAGGCCATCACGTCGTGGTGGAAGGTGGCCAGCACCGTGGAGCAGATGGTGCCGGTGAACAGGTCGGGGTGGGTCAGTACCCAGCCGCACATGCCCGCGCAGTACACGAAGGACAGGCCCAGCAGCGCGCGCACCCAGCGGGGCGCGCCGCCGTTGTACTGGATGAGCAGGCCCACGGAGATGCTCGGCAGCCACACGATTTCGCAGAAGGCCAGCTGTGCGCGGATCAGGTGGTCGGGGTTGGCACAGACCCAGACCTCGGCCAGCTGGTAGCCGGCTAGCATGAACAGCAGCAGCGCGGTCCAGCGCACGATGTTGCGGCGGCCCGGGCCGGTGAGGACCCAGATCGCGGCCGAGATGTCGAAGGCGGCCGTGGCCAGGGAGAGCCAGGGCATGTAGCCGTTGTGCATGCGGGCTCCTCGGGGCAGCAGGAGCCTGCCCATGGATGCAGGTGGACGGCCGAGGTTAGCAGGTGCGCGGGGTCACGGGAACGGGACGGCGCGAGCCTCAGCCCCCTGGGCCTCCGGAGACCACCACCCGGTTGCGGCCCTGGTCCTTGGCCTCGTACAGGGCCACGTCGGCCATCTCCAGCAGGATGCTGCCCTGCACGGGCTCGTCGCCGGAGGTGTCGGCGCCCAGGGTCTCCATCTCGAGCATCTGCTCGGGGTCGAGGATGGCGGCGCCCACGGACGCGGTGACGCGGATGCCCGCGTCGTTGGTGCACACGGACAGGTCCTCGATGGAGATGCGGATCCGCTCGCCGATGCGGTACAGGCCGAGGCGGTTGGTGCCGCGGGCCAGGACCACGAACTCCTCGCCGCCGTAGCGGTACACCGAGTCCTCCTCGCGCACGGCCTCGTCCAGGGCCTCGCCCACGGCGCGCAGCACGGCGTCGCCGGCCGCGTGGCCGTGGCGGTCGTTCACCTGCTTGAAGTGGTCCAGGTCCACGAACAGCAGGCCCAGGGACTGGCCGTGACGCAGGGAGAAGGCCAGCTCCTCGCGCAGGCGCTGGCCGAAGAAGTCGCGGTTGCCCACCCCGGTGAGGGTGTCGAACAGCACCTGGCGCTCGATGCGCTTGACGTCCCGGGCGGCGCGGTCGTCCACGAGCGTGCACAGCAGCACCACGTGCGGGCCGAGAGCCAGGCGGCAGTTGGGGGGCAGGGGCGTGACCCCGTCCACGCGTACGTCGTCCACGAACACGCCGTTGGTGGAGTCCAGGTCGAGCACCACGAAGCCCTCGTCCCGCCTCTCGATCTGGGCGTGCCAGCGGGAGATGCCCGGGTCGGTGAGGTGCACGTCCACCGGTCGGCCGCGGCCGATGATGCCGCCGTTCTCGCCGAGGAAGAACAGGTGCCGGGCGGCCGTGCCGCTGAGCAGGGTCAGGGACACACCTACGGCAGGGCGGCTGGGCAGACGAGGGGTCTGCTCCTCCTCCTGCAGTGTGACGCGATCCTCGACGACGTCGTCGTCCGCACGGATCCAGCGATGTCGCGATCCCATTGGGTGATGGCTCCGCCAACCCCATCCCTGGGAGGCGACACTATCACAGAGCGGCCGAAGGTTCGACGGGACGGCGTGCCTTGCCCTGGGCGCCCCATCCCGCGATCATGACCGCCATGGCCAAGACCGCGAACGAGTCCACCGACTTGGTCCTGCTGCACCCCGGCCGCGAGGCGTGCGTGGACGCGGCGGCCGTGCGCGCGCTGGTGGAGCAGCACGCGTCCGTGGCCGCGATCCAGGTGCCGGTCGTGCAGGCGGACGGTGGGCTGGACCGCGACGAGATCACCGGCTGCCACCACCAGTGCGGGGTGGACCTGGCCCGGGCCGGGGGCGGTCTGCGCATGCGGGACATCCTGCTGCTGCGGCTGCCCCGCGATGAGGACGGCCGCTCGCGCATGGCCCTGGTGCACGTGTGGAACACCGAGGCGTCGACCTATGACATCGACGCGGTGCGGATCCCCTGGGACCAGATCCCTGGGCCGCGGGACAAGCGCAACAACCCCATGGGCAAGAACCCGTGCAACGTGTGGTCGTTCCACGCGGATCTGGACGGCGAGTCCCGGCCCGCGCAGCGGGCCCTGTTCGGCGCGGTGGCCGAGCCCGAGTGCGGGTCCACGACCTCGCTGCGCGTCGAGGCGGACGCGATCCGCCGGCTGGTGCGCTGCCACAGCGGCGAGGGCGCGGCCGTGCACGTGGCTGCGCCGGACCCGGACGTGGCCCTGATCGAGCAGGTGGTGCACGAGGAGGGCCGGCTGTTCGCGGCGCTGCCCGAGGGGGAGCCTGATCCGTTCGAGCCCATCCCGCAGGGCGTGGAGTCACCGCCTCCGTTGGAGGGGTCGGGGGACGTGATCGAGAAGGCGTTCACCAACGCCCGGGACGGCTCGCCCCTGTGCACGGCCACGGCCCGGTTCGTGGACTGCCGCGAGGGCCTGGCCAGCACGCCGGCCGGCCGGGTGACCCACGCGGTCACGTCGCCGCCGTACAACATCGGCTACGACCCGTTCAACGTGGCCGTGCGCGACCGGGCCACCGGTGAGCTCAAGGCACCCACGCGGCAGGGGTACGAGGACGCGCTGAGCGCCGAGCAGTACGCGGGGCTGCTGGCCGAGGTGTTCGCCGGCCTGGACACGGCTGCCCACCCGGACCGCTTCGAGCTGTTCCTCGACATCAAGAACAACTACCAGGGCGCGCGCTGCAACCCGCCCTTCTACATGCTGCGGCTGATGCCGGAGCGGTGGCGGTTGCTGGATTTGCTGGTGTGGCGCTACGACATCTCGTTCGACCCGGCGAGGAAGAAGTACAAGCCGGTGTACGAGTGGGTGATCCGGGTGGGGTTCGGGGACGTGGCCGCGCCCCGGCAGCCCATGGCCGACTGGTACGTCCCGATCCTCAAGGGCAACTCCCGCGAGCGGCGCGAGCTGGCCCACCCCGCCATGTTCCCGAGGCCGCTGGTGCATCGTTCGCTGCAGGCTTCGGGTCGGACGCCGGACCTGGTGGTGGACCCGTTCCTGGGGTCGGGCACCACGCTCGCGGCGTGCGCGGAGATGGGCGTGGACTCCCTGGGCTTCGAGCTGATGGACGAGTTCAGCGGCGACATCCACCTGCGGCTGGAGTGGACGCTGCCGGGGAGCCTGGTTCCGTAGATCCCCGGCCTCGAACCACCCCAACCCCTGCGCCTCGAATCGCCCGTCCGCTCGAATCCACTCCGCCTCGTCGTTCGTGGACGAAGGATGGCCCCGCAGGGCATGCTCGATGGTCGGCGGATGTCCGGATGACCACCAGGTCCGCTGGTTCGCGCCGATCCGGACAGAGAGGGTCGAAATCCACGCCTCTCACGAAGTGCCCATGCGCTGCTTGCGACCCGCGCCCCGTACGCCACAGAATCCGTCGGCCGGGGACTACGAGGCGCTTGAACGGCCCCGCAGCCTACCTCGTCTCGTGTCACCCCCCAGCCCCGCGTTACGCCCCCTACCCGCGGGAAACCCCCCCGCCGAGAACTCAACAATTCATGAACGTCCCATTATTGTCCGGGCCGCAGTGCATCGATCCGGCGAGGCTGGGAAACCAACAATTCATGAACGTCCCTTTTCTTCTCGTCCCTTTTCTTCTGCGGCTGGAGTGGACTCAGCCGGGGAGCCTGGCGCTCGACGTTCAGTCCTCCTGATCCTCGCCCTCCAGCATGGCCGCCACCAGCGGCAGCACCCGCTTGAGTGTGGAGCTGCCGCCGCCGCCTTTGACTACCGTCCCCCCCAGATTCTCGGGGAGGATGCCCTTCAGGACCGCAAAGCTCCAGTCGTCTCCGACCTCTAGTTCATTCGCTTCCACATGGTCGCACCAGGCTTCGACAAGCCCTCGCACGTCTTTCGGGGCGAAGATCTTCGATCCCTCGACCGCTTGAAGCGTGCTCACGACAGGACTGAGGAATTCCGCGTGGTCACCGAAGAAGAGCCGGGCTGCGAAGTACGTCTGCTTGACGTGGCCAGTCAGATTGTCACCACGCGAGTTCTCGTAGCGTGTAGCCACTTCTTCGGCGCCCGGGAGGTGGAGATTGCGGTTGATCCACTCGGTGAAGGCGATGAGGTCGCTCCCTGTCAACCTCCGCGTCCGTGAGCCCGCTGCAGAAGCTGTCGCCGGTGGCCTCGCGCGGGTCGAGCGGCCCCTGGCTCGGCGTAGAATCTCGTCCAGGCTTCTCTGGACGTTCGCCAGCGTTTCAGCTTCCTGGACGTCTCTCTGAACGCCTTGGATCGTATCGCGTGACGACTCGACCCATGCACGCAGCGCCTCGGCGTCCACCTCGATGGCCGAGTCGCGGTCGCGCTGCAGGGCCTTGATGGCCTCTTCCACAGCCGGGCCGTCCAGGCGAACGGCCAGCTCCACGTTGCCCGCGAACCCGCCGCCGGTGAGGTTGGCCGAGCCGAGCAGGGCGCGTTGCCGGTCCGCGGCGAACAGCTTGGCGTGCAGGCGCTTCTGCACGAACAACCGTGAGTTGTCGACCGCATCCAGGAAGGCGTGCAGGGCGTCGGGATCCGATGCGCCGTGGGCCCAGTCCGACGGGCTGAGCCGGGTGACCAGGGCCACGCGCACGGGGGAATTGATGGCGTCGAAGAGGTGGTCGATGCCATCGGACGTGATGTACGGCGACACGATCAGCAGCTCCTCGCGAGCGCTGGTGACGATGGCCTCGAGGTCGGTCCAGGTGGGGCGGATGACGTGCATGGGGTCTCCTGATACGCGGTCGCTCGAGCATGCCATTTCCCTCGTGCGCGCGCATCCGAGACAATGGCTGTCCACGGCTTCGTGTAGGGGTGGATCCATGCATCGTGATCAATGGCTGGCGCCGGTGTTCAAGGCCCTGGATGAGAGCTCGGACGTGCTCGTGTTGTGTCGCACGTCCGCGACCGTGCGCGCGGTGTACCGCGCGCTGGCCGCGCGACAAGGGGATAACGGCTGGGCCGGGCTGCAGGTGGTGACCCTGCCCGGGCTGCTGGCGTCGCTGCAGGGCCGGGTGCTGGTCGCGGACGGGGAGGACGGGCCCCTGGCGCCGGTGTTGCCCGTGGGCCATGCGTGGGCCGACAGGCTGGCGGAGCGTGCCCAGCTGCGCCGGGCCCTGGCCGGGCACGTGGAGCGGTTGCTCGGGGCGGAGCTCGCCGGGGTGGACGTGGCCGGGGTGCGTGCCGAACTGCGGGAGCTGCTGGACGCGGGCTGGGCTGCGCCGCCGTGGCTCGGCGCAGCCCGGCGGATCCTGGACGACGAGGTCGGGTTCGAGCGGGCCGTGGCCGTGGGCTGGGCGCCGGGCATGGCGTTCGGCGGTGTGGTCGCGCCCGTGGACGTGGCCCTGGTGGACGCGCTGGGGTGTGCCTGGGTCGAGGTCGCGGCCCCGGACCTGGAGGGCGGCCCGCTGCCCGCGTGGGTGGTGCCGGACAGCGCGGCCGAGGCGCGGGCCGTGGCAGCAGCGCTGCTGAGGCACGCTGTCGACGACGACGCCGACGTGCCTGCGGTGGTGCTGGTGGCGGACAGCGCCACGGCCGAGCGGGTGCGGGCCACGCTGCGGCGCAATGGCGTCGCCGTGGCGGACGATGACGCGTCACCGGTGGGCCGGCACGCGCTGGTGTCGATCCTGGAGCCATTGCTGCCCCTGTTCAGCGGCGAGGCCAACGAGGTGGAGGCGCGGGTGCTGCTGCGGCTGTTCACCGACCCGGTGCTACGGCGCACGCCGCCGGGCAGGGCAGGGGTGGACCTGCCCCCGGAGATCGAGCGGGCGCGGGCTTCGGTACGGCACGTGCGCCGGGCCATCGTGGGGTGCCACCGGGTGCGGGCCACGCTCGCGGACTGGCGCGCTGCCCTGGTCGAGCAGCAGGAGCGCGTGGCCGCGGACCACGCTACTGCGGACTCGGACGACCGGACCTACCTGGCCGCACGACTGGTGTCGCTGCGGGTGTTGCTGACCCAGCTGGACTGCCTGGCCGAGCAGGTGGCGGCGCGGCCGCGGCTGGGCGGGCTGGCCACCCTGGTCTCGCGGCTGGGCCTGTCCGAACCGGCCACGGACCGGGTGGGCCACGCGATCCAGGCGGCGCTGGGCGCGGCCGGGGCGTGGCCGGCCAGCCCGGACCACTTTCGCGAGGCTCTGTCCGGGGCCGTGGCCAGCGGCCGCGTGGACACCGGGGTGGAGGTGCTGTCCTACACCTCGTATGACGGCCGGCCCGCGAGCCTGCTGATCGCCACGGGCGTGCACACCAAGGGGCTGGCGGCCTCGCCGTCGCCGGACACGTTCTTGGCTGCAGCCGACATGCAGGCCCTGGGCCTGCCCGAACCGGCCGTCGCCGTGCAGCAGCGGCTGGACATCCTGCGCTGGGCTGCGTCCCGCGCGCACACCACCCTGGCGCTGGTGGCCAGGGCCGATGCCAGCGGCCGGGCCGTGACCCCACCGGTGGAGCTGGACCTGCAGGAGGCGGATGCGCCCGTGGTCACGGCCGAGGCGAGCTACGGCCTGGCCTTCGACGTGCCCGAGGCCCAGGACCGCTGCGCGCTGGAAGCCGGACAGGGGGAGCCGGACCGGACGTGCCGCGCCGTGGACGCGGAGTGGAGCCGGGGCGGTGACGTGTTCGACGACCGGGATCCGGTGGACCCGCTGGAGCCGAAGCTGGCGACCGTGCTGGAGTACCTCGACAGGGACGAGGACATGTTCCCCGAAGTGCTGCTGCCGTGGCTGGGGTGTGCGGGAGACCATCCCGGTGGGGACAGCGGGCTGCGACCCGACATGAGCCTGTCGGCCACCCGGCTGCAGCCGTTCACCCGCTGCCTGTTCGCGGCGTTCTGCTCCAGCGCGCTGGGGCTGCGCTCGCGCGAGGAGGTGGAGGAGGACCTGGATGCCACCGAGGTGGGCACGGCCGTGCACCGGGCCCTGGAGCGGGCCGCGGACGACGAGCTGTGGGTCGTGCCCGCGGGCACGCGCGACACCGTGATCGACCGGCTGTGCGAGGCCCTGGGCGAGGCCACGGACGACGCGGTCGACGAGGTGGCGGCCGAGCGGGGCCTGGCCGCGGACAGCGAGCCGCTGAAGGTGTCGCGCGAGAAGCTCAAGGGGCGGTGGGAGCGGCACTGGCGGCGGTACCTGGAGAAGCGGGTCGAGGACGCGGGGGAGCTGAACGGCAAGGCGCGCGCCGCGGCAGCCAAGGTCGTCGGGGACGGCGTCAAGAAGGGGCTGGAGGGATTCGAGGTCATCCAGGCCGGCCTGGGCGTGGAGCAGCACGTGCTCAAGAGCCACCGCGCCAAGGTCTACAAGGTGCTGGCGGCGCTGCTGCTGCGGCACGGGACCGACGTGGACGGCCTGGTGGCGGATCGCATGGAGCTGCCCGTACCCATCCCCAGCACGAGGACCTCGGATCCGGCGCCGCTGACCGCGCACCTGGCGGACGAGGCCCGGTTCCGGGCGCTGGTGGAGACCATCGCCGAGCGCCTCGAGGACGAACTCGCCGGCGAGCTGGTCCCGGACACGGGCGATCTGCACGTGGTGGCCAGCGAGCTGGCCCTGGGCGACACCGGGGACGACAGCCGGCCGCGGCTGCGCATGCAGCTGGGCCGCGAGGAGATCACGGTGCGGGGCAACATCGACGCGGTGGTGCGGCGCATGGGTCCGGTCCCGGACGGGGGCACGCGCTACCGGATCGTGGACTACAAGACCGGGGGTAGCCCCGGGGACGGCAAGAAGATCGCGAAGGCGCTGACCAGGCCTCAGCTGGCGTTCTATGCGCTGGCGCTGGAGGCGGGGAGGCCCCTGGGCGAGGGGGCGACCGCGCCGGTGCGGGTCGAGCAGGTAGAGTACGACCTGGTGCGCAAGGTGGACGGCGAGGGGGCGCGCTTCGACGACGCGGTGCGGGCGCGCGCGCTGCACACCTTTGGTGGACTGCTGGACCGGGCGCGGGACGGGCGGTGGCTGATCCGGCCGCAGCCCAGCGACTGTCCGCTGCTGGTCGAGCGGGGGGCGTACTGCGATTTCCAGGACATCTGCCGGCTCAGACCCTCGTTCGAGCCGACCGAGGACGGGGGTGAGGCATGAGCGCGCTGGATCCACGTGATCCCAGGGTCGAGCTGGTCACCGCGCCCGCCGGGTCGGGCAAGACCACGTTGCTGGTGCAGCACTTCCTGCGCCACCTGCGCGAGGGCGTGCCCATCGAACGGATCGTGGCCATCACCTTCACCCGCAAGGCCGCGGCCGAGCTGGTCGAGCGGGTGTCGCGCAACCTCGACCGCGTGCGGCGTGGCGAGGCCCTCAAGGCTCACTACGCGCCGTTCGCGCCCAGCGTGGACCAGGCCCGGGCCGCGCTGGCGCGCATGGACGCGGCCCCGGCCGGCACGGTGGACTCGTTCGTGCACGCGGTGCTGGAGCAGCACCTGCTGGACGCATTCCTGCCCCTGTCCGACGGGGGGCGCGCCTGGATCGACGGGCCGCTGGAGCCGGGCGTGGGCAGCACGCCCCACTACGAGGCCGCGGCCCGAGAGGTGCTGGAAGCGCTGGACGCGGACGCCAGGGTCGTGCTGGCCGAGACCAGCCTGGGGCGGGCGATCGCGGACGTGGCCCTGCTCGCGGCCGCGGCACCGACAGAGGCCAGGTCGTCGCTGTCACTGCTGGACGTGCTCGCGGCCCGGGTCGGGCCGGTGCTGCGCGCGGATGCGCGGTGCGCGGTGGACGTGCGCGACGCGCCGGTCAACAAGGCTGGCAGGGCCGTGCACGACCAGGTGCTGCCGTGGCTGGAGGATCCCGACCTGGACGTGCCGCCCGCGCTGCTGACGTGGCTGTTCGACATCAAGGGCAGCAAGCCGTTCGTGGACCTGCGCGAGGCCCGGGACCAGGCCGTGATCCAGGTGCTGGACGCCGAGCTGGACATCCCCGCGGCCAAGGTCACGCGGCCCGACCGGGTCTTGCCGAGGTTGAGGGTCGAGGGGGACTGGAGCGCGCGCGAGGCCCTGGTGCGGGCGGACGCGTTCCGCGGGGCGCTGCTGCGGCTGGTGGACCGGGCGCGAGACCGGGCCTGTCGCGACATGGCCTCGGCCGGGCAGCTGGGCTATGCCGAGCTGCTGGCCGCGGCCACGGCCCTGTGCCAGTTCGCGCCCGCGTCCCTGGCCGGGCGGTTCGACGTGCTGATGGTCGACGAGGTGCAGGACACCAACCCGGCCCAGCTGCGGTTCTACCGCGCGTTCTGGGGCATGAAGCGGGCGGAGAAGCCGCCGATCAAGGGCTTCTTCGTGGGCGATACGCGGCAGTCCATCTACCGCTTCCGCCAGGCGGATCCGTTCGGCTGGATGGACCTGGTCGACGAGACCAGGGCGCGCGGCACGTGGGCCGAGCTGCCCGTCAACTACCGCTCCAGCGAGCTGCTCGTGCAGAGCCACGCGGCCGTGTTCCACGGCCTGCTCGACGAGAAGGAGACCGGGGTGGAGCGGATGGACTCGCTGGTGGCCACGGCCGAGAACGCGGGCACCGGGTTGCTGGTCGACTGTGACTGGCCCGAGCCGGTGGCGGTGTTCGACGGGGACACGGCCGCAGACCACGAGGCGCGGGCGCTGGCCGCGTTCGCGCACCGGCTGCAGCAGCGGTGGGAGGCGCACCCCCACGAGACCGGCGCGGTGATCGTGCGGTCGTGGAGCCGGGGTGTGTGGGCCATCCGCCAGCTGACCGCGCTGGGGCTGCACGCGCAGCTGACCGGCGACCGGGCCCTGCTGCAGTCGCGGGTCTGCCGCGACCTGCGCCAGTTCCTGGCGGCCATGCTGGACATCACCGACGACCTGGCCCTGGCCGGCGCGCTGCGCCACCCGAGCGTGGGCATCACCGACCGGGCGCTGCTGCAGCTGCGCGCCAGTGGACCGCTGGCGCGGCTGTTCGCAGACCCGGACGCCTTGGCCGGGGACCTGGACGCGGCCGACCGCGAGGCCCTGGACCGGGGCCTGGCCGCGCTGGTCGCCCAGCGGCGGCGGCTGGGACGGGAGCCCACGGCCGAGGTGCTGGAGCAGCTGGTGGCCCGGCTGCACTGGCGGCCGATCATCGCGGCCTCGCCCGAGGGGGACGTGGGCGTGGCCCAGCTGGAGATCCTGCTGGACCTGGTGCGCGAGCTGGAGGCGGACCGGGTGGACCCGGAGGCCGCGCTACAGCTGCTGCGGACCGACCCCAGGCAGTCGACGGACCTGCCCGTGGTGCGCATGCACCGGGGGTCGGAGGTGGTGCAGGTGTGCACCTACTTCGGCGCCAAGGGCCTGGAGTTCGACCACGTGGCCCTGATGCAGGTCGGGGGCGGCGGCAGCGACGGTGCCGAGGGAGAGGTCGGGGGCAGCGTCGCCCTGTATCGTCCGCGAGGCCGGACCGTGGTGGGCGTCAACCTGGATCCGCGGGGTGGGCTGACCGCGAGCAAGGACCCGGTGGGCGCGGCTGCGGCCGCGTTCTCGTCGTGGGAGTCGCGGGAGGAGGCGCTGCGGCTGTTCTACGTGGGGTACACCCGCGCGAGGTCGAGCGTGACCTTCGGGCTGGAGCAGACCAGGAAGACCGGCAAGGGGCTGGATACCTCGATCCGCAAGGTCTTCGTCCACGAGGGCGGCACGGCCTCGCACGGGGCGGTGCGGGTGCTGACCGCGGACGACGTGGACAGCCCGGAGGTGACCTGGCAGGTGCGCCAGTTCACCGGCCGGACGCGGCCGTTCGAGGCGGCGTGGCGGGGGGAGGGCGCGGTGGATGGCTGGTCCGTGGAGCGGCCGTCGAGCTTCGCCCGCACGCTCGGCGACGGCGTCGTGCCCCTGCGAGAGTACCTGATGGCCCGCGCGCGGCTGGTCGCACCCGAGCAGCCCACCGCGATCGCGATCCCTGCAGCCCTGGACGGCGTGCGCGAGATCGTGCGCGGTGACGTGGTGCACGGCTGGCTGGAGGCGTGGGGGCTGCGCGGCGACCCGGACGAGGCACTGGCCGCGGCCTACCTGCAGCAGCGCTGGGGCTCGGACGCGGAGGACGTGGCCGCCTGGCTGGTCGCGGTGGGCCTGCAGATGCGTGACGAGCTGCCCGGTTTCACGGACCTGCTGACCGGTGAGCTGCACTTCGAGTGGCCGGTGGTGGGCGTGGACGACTCCCGCCTGATCGCGGGTCGCGCCGACCTGGTGGTGCAGTGGCCGGGCCGGGAGCTGACCGTGATCGACTTCAAGGCGGGCAGCGCCGTGGCCCACGTGAAGGACGGCAACCCCGTGATCCCGCACTTCAGCGACTACGGGCCGCAGCTGGAGGCCTACCGGCGGTGCTTCTCTGCGGCCGGCTACACCGTGCGGGAGGTGGGGCTGATCTACGTTCGCGGTCCGGCGTGGGTCAGGATCGACGTCTGATCCCGAGGGCGAGCGCGGCCGACAGCAGGAGCATCAGAGCGGCGTCCGGTGAGCCGCGCGGGGCCGCACTGCATTCGCAGTCGGGGGGCTCCTCCTCCACCGTGTCGTCGTCCCCCTCCGCGTCGTCGTCATCGTCGTCGTCCGCGGTGGTGTCGTCGTCCCCGGTCGCGCAGTCCGGATCGGCCGCGTCGTCCAGCCCGTCGCAGTCGTTGTCGATGTCGTCGCCGCAGTACTCCTCGAGGCCGGGGGAGACCATGTCGTTGGTGTCGTCGCAGTCCGGGGGATCGTCGCAGGTGGACCAGCCGTCGCCGTCGAGGTCGGCCGGGGTGGCGTCCTGGTCGGTGTCGTCACAGTCGCCCTCGCAGGTCATCCAGCCGTCCGCGTCCTCGTCGAGCTCGTCGTCCGGCACGGTACTGTCGCAGTCGTCGTCCAGGCCGTTGCAGGCCTCTGCGGCGTCGGGGTGGATGGTGGGGTCGTTGTCGTCGCAGTCGCCCTCGCATGGAGTCACGCCGTCGAGGTCGAGGTCCTGCTCGTCGTCGGGGAGGGCTCCGTCGCAGTCGTTGTCGATGAGGTCGCACAGCTCGACCGCGCCCGGGTAGGTGGTGGCGTCGGCGTCGTCGCAGTCGCCGTCGCACTCGGTGAGGCCGTCGCCGTCGTCGTCGGTCTCGTCCGGGCGGAAGGCTCCGTCGCAGTCGACGTAGAGCCCAGGGCAGGACGCCACGGCCGCGACC
>CAZXHG010000103.1:0-31551 GCA_964639985.1 uncultured Rickettsiales bacterium | reverse complement strand
AGGTGGTGCCCTGGTACGGGGATGCGGACGGGGACGGGTTCGGCGATCCCGCGGACGCCGACGAGGACTGTGATCAGCCGCTGGACTTCGTGGCCATCGCCGGGGATTGCGACGACGGCGACCCGGACGTGAATCCCGACGCGGAGGAGATCTGCAACGGCATCGACGACGACTGCGACGAGCTCACCGACGAGCTGGCCGACGGGGACGGGGACGGGTACGCGGTGTGCGACGGCGACTGTGACGACGCCGACGTGGACGTGAACCCGGACGCCGAGGAGGTCTGCGACGGGATCGACAACGACTGCGACCCGGCCACGGACGAGGAGGGTGACGGGGACGGGGATGGCGTGTCCATCTGCGACGGCGATTGCGACGACGCCGATCCGGCCATGTTCCCGGCCAACCCCGAGGTCTGTGACGGGATCGACAACGACTGCGACGGAGCGGTACCCGAGGACGAGACCGACGACGACGGGGACGGCATGTCCGAGTGCGAGGGGGACTGCGACGACACCGACCCGGCGATCGGGGTCGAGGACGGTGACGGGGACGGGTGGTCCACCTGCGACGGCGACTGCGACGACGGGGACGAGAACGTCAACCCGGACGCCGCCGAGGTGCCCTACGACGGCGTGGACGACGACTGCTCCGGCGCGGACCTGACCGACGTGGACGGCGACGGGTACGACGGTGGGGACGAGGGCGACGACTGCGACGACGGGGACGGGGACGTCTGGCCCGGCGCCGACGAGGTCTGCGACGATCAGGTGGACAACGACTGTGACGGGCTGGCCGACGACCTCGACGAGGACTGCCAGGCGGGCGACGACGACACCGCGGACGACGACGACGACGACGACGACACCGCGGACGACGACGACACCTACGAAACGATGGACGACGACGATCTGGAGCCCGAGACCTGTGACTGCCGGGTGGACGGGCCAGCGCACCTTTCACCGGCCGGAGGACTGTTCGTGCTGACGCTGCTCGCCGCTGTACGCCGCCGGGGCGCTTGATTCGACTCACGGCGGGCTGCACTGCCCGTAGTCCAGGTCCACGTTGCCCTTGCAGCCCCAGCACTGCACGTGGCCATCGGTGCGCACGCCGCAGGTGTGCACGTTGCCGGCGGTGATGTGCACGAACGTCTCGTCCGGCACGTCGCACTGGCCGTAGTCGGTGTTGCCGTCGGGGTGGAAGCAACCCCAGCACGACACCGTGCCGTCCGTGTGCAGCGCACACGTGTGGTAGAAGCCCGCGTCGATCTGCGTGAACGGACCAGGCGCGGAGTGGCACTGGCCGTAGTCGATGCCCTCGGGGAGGTACTGGCAGCCCCAGCACACGGCCTCGCCGGCCTCGTTCAGTGCACACGTGTGGTACACGTCCGACGAGACCGAGGTGAACGTGCCGTCCGGCGGGTCGGCCTGGCCGCCCTCGTTGCGGCCCCAGCACTCCACCTCGCCGTTCTCCCGCACCGCGCAGGTGTGCTGCTGACCGGCGCTCACCTGCACGTACACGCCGGCGTCCTCGTCGCACTGCCCTTCCTCGTTGTCCCCCCAGCAGTCCACCTCGCCGTCACTGCGAACACCACAGGTGTGGTTCCAGCCCGCGGACACGTCGGTGAACGTACCCTCGGGCGGCGTGGCCATGCCGAAGTCGTCGAACCCCCAGCACACGATCTCGCCATCCACCGTCAGGCTGCAGGTGTGCAGTTCTGCGGCGCTGAGGTCGGTGTACTGGCCGGCGGGCGCGGCCGACTGGCCGCACGCCCACTCCTCATAGTTGCAGGCCGTCGGGGTCTCGCCCGCACCCCAGCAGTGGGCCAGGCCGTTGCCGTCGATGGCGCAGGTGTGTCGCTGCCCCGCGCTGACCGAGACCCAGGTCCCCTCCGACGAGACCATCGAACCGCACCCGGCCAGCAGGGCCAGCACGGTGAACAGGGATGCCACGCGCATCGTCACCTCCAGGGTTGCATTCTGCCAGGGTGGTGCTCAGCGCGCGACGGTCACGAAGCGCCGCTCGGGTAGCACCACCGCGGTGAGGCTGCCCTCCGGGCCCCAGATGCCCGCGCCCGTGTCCAGGGCGATGGTGTGGCCGAGGTCCACCGGCCCATCGACCGGATAGTGCCCCATCACCACCGTGCGGTCGGTGCGCGCCACGGCCTCGGGCGGGGTGTGCAGCCAGGTCAGGTCCGATGGGGCGTTGCGCACCATCCATGGCACGATCTCGGCTGGCGCCACGCGGCTGGCGCGCCAGCCATCGGGCACGCCGGCGTGCACCAGCCAGAACGGCTCGCCCTCCACCCACAGGTCGATCACCAGGGGCAGATCCGACAGCCAGGCCCGGTGCGCGGCAGGCATGCGCCAGCGCTGCTCCTCGATCTCCCGGGGCGTACTCCCGCTGACACCATAGGACACCAGCGTTGCCGTGCCGCCGAACATGGGGTGCAGGGCGATGCTGTCGAAGCCGCGGCCGTGCTGCCAGGCCAGGACCCAGTCCTCGTGGTTGCCGCGCACGCCGCCCGCGTCCCGGGCCAGCAACATGTCGATGGCCGCACGCGTGTCCGGACCGCGGTCACAGATGTCGCCGGTGACCAGAACCGGCAGGTCACCGAGTTCGGGCAGCAGCCGTCCGAGCAGGTCGTCGCTGCCGTGGATGTCGCCGACCACGGCCACCGGGCCGTCGAGTTCGATCCGTTCGATCCGACCGTCGTCGGTCATTCGTCGCTCTCCGCATCCTCGTCGTCGTCGGTCTGCGGGGGTGGAAGCTCCCCCACCACGGCCACCACGCAGCGGAAGCCGTTGTAGCGCATACGCAGGTCGGGAGGCGCGCTGTCGCGGTCCGTGTTGCGGATGTCCTCGGCCGCGCCCCCGAACGACCCGCCGCGCAGCACCCGCTGGCCGCCGCTGCCCGGTCCGCGGGGATCCACCTGCTTGCCCGCGCCGTAGGGGCCGAAGCGATCGGCCACCCACTCGCGGGCGTTGCCCGCCATGTCCCTCGCCCCCACCGGGCTGCGGCCGCGGGTCGTGCCCAGGGGCACGGTACGCGCCACGTGGCAAGACAGGAAGTTGGCCCGGTCGCAGGTCGGATCGTCATTGCCCCAGGGGTAGCGGCCGACGTTGCCCCCCTCGGGATCCCAGCGCGCGGCCATCTCCCACTGCGCCTCGGTGGGCAGCTCCCTGCCCAGGGAGCGGCAGAACGCCCGCGCCTCGTACCAGGTGACGCCAGTCACCGGGTGGCCAGCCATCATGGACGCCGACTCGCCGAGGTTCCACCCGCACTGGTCCATGTGGTCGTCGCACCAGCGGTTGAAGGCGCTGACGCTCACCTCGTCGCGGTCGATGGCGTAGGGCGACAGCTCCACGGCGTGCCGTGGGTGCTCGTGCGACTCCCCCACCCCCGCCACCGTGCCCATCTGGAACGCACCGCCGGGCACGTAGACCATGCCATCCGGGATCCCCTGACCGCCGCCCTCACCGCTACCGCTGCCGCCGCCACCGTCGGAGAACGCCTGCAGCCAGCTCGACTGGGCCACTGTCGGATCCACGCGCGCCGCGATCACGCCGGCCACCGGGGCGGCCTCCACCGCGAAGGGGCTGTCCACGCCGTCGCTCGCCCCCGGGGACGTCCGGTGCACCGGTCCGGTCACCTCGTCCGGATCCAGGACCGGCGGCTCCTCCTCCTCGTCGGGTGGCGGAGGCGGCGGCAGGTACACCTGCCGGGCGGCCACCTCCTCCAGCTTCTGCACCTCCTCCCCGGTCTCCCGGTCCAGCAGGTGGGGTGCACCGAGGAGGATCAGGATCGGCGCGATCACGCAGGCCCCGGCCAGGTACAGCAGCCAGGCCAGCGGCCCCTTCATCCGCTGTCGCCGCTCGGCGTCGGCCTGCTCCAGCAGCGGGGTCAACGCTTCGCGGTCGGCCGTGGGCAGCGCCCCCAGCGCACCGCGAGCTCGGGCCGCTGCCCACGGCGACCACCAGGCCGCGCGCACGTCGGCAGCCACCGCCTGGAAGCGCGATCCCGTCTGGTCGTGGTCGGCGTTCAACCCGGTCCTCCGAGATGCGGAGTATAGCTCTGGGCGCGGGCCCGGACCTCCGGTGGGTTAGAATGTGCGTCCTGCAAGGAGTCCGCAATGGCCCGTCCAGCGTTCCACCTCCCGCTCGTGCTCGCCGCGGTGGCCGCCCTCGCCACACACCTCCCCGCCGCAGCCCAGGATCCGCTCGAGGACACCCTGTCGGTGGAGGAGCCGGTCAAGCTCGTGATCGACTACGCCTCGATCGCGGCCGCAGACGAGAGGTTCAAGGCCGGGGACACCGACGGCGCGCTGGCGCTGCTCGCCGCAGCCATCGAGGCGTCCCCGGACGACGGCACGCTGCGGTCGGCCCACGGCGTGCTGCTGATCGACCAGGGCGATCTCGACGGCGCACGCGCACAGTTCCTCACCGCCATCGAGAACAACACGGACGATCCCTCGGGCTACGCCGGGTTGTGCTACCTCGCCGCTCTGCGGAGCCAGCACGGGCTCGCCACCGACCACTGCATGGCCGCGCGAGCCCGCAACATCGACGACCCGGTCTACCGCAAGGTCACGGTCGCGGCCGAACTGCTGGCCAACCCCGACAGCGGCGTGACCACGGCCGCCAGCACCCTCGAGGCGCTGATCGCCGCCTACCCCTATGTGGTCACCCTGCGCCTGCTGTCCCTGCACGCCAACCTGCACGACGGCCGCATGTCCGCGGCCGCCCCGGACGTGGACATGCTGCGCCAGATGTTCCCCCTCCGGACGCCGCCGCGCATCATCGACCGGCTGGCCGCGTTCCGCGTGGCCGACATCGTGGGTACGGACATCCACTGTCTGCTGTCATGGGCCACGCTGCGCATCCGCGAGGACGCGGGCAAGCCCGCGGCCGTGGAGGACCTCGAGCGGCTGATCGAGTGCCGGCCGGACGACGAGGGCATCTCCACTCGCCTGGTGGAGCACCACAACACGGAGGGCATGACCGCGCGGGCCAACGGCGAGTACGCCGCGGCCGCCGAGCACTTCCACGCGGGCCTGGCCCTGTCCCCAGAGGATCCGGTGCTGCTCCACAACCTGGCCTATACCACCTTCGAGGGCCAGGACGTGGAGGGAGCCGAGGAGGCGCTGCGCCGCCTGCTGGCGATCACGCCGGACGACCCCGAGGCCCGGCGCAACTATGGCGTGGTGCTGATGATGCTCGGCAGAGAAGCCGAGGCGAAGCCGTACATCGAAGGCGCCCAACCCTGATCCGACCCGCCAGACACATTTGTCCGACTGAGCCCTCGTTCAGATGGTGAGATGTTCTCGTGCTGTCCGGGGTCCGGCGGCGCGAGGAGAGGGAGGTCCGATGCGAGCCCGGCCGTTCGCCGCGATCCTGACTGCGTGCCTCGTCATCACCCCGATCGGAATCGCCCGCGCCCAGTCCGAGTGGCGGGTGTGGCTGGGCGACCACCCCCTGTCCCCGATCGACGACCCCCGCCCCGGCGTGCACCTGGGCCCGGAGGTGACCCTCGGCAGCACGACCTGGCAGGCGCGCTGGGAGGCCGGACCCGGCTCGACCTCGTGGCCAGAGCTGGTGCACGTGGCCGGGCCGCTGCCACCGCCGACCGCTCCTCCACGCATGGAACTGGTGATCGTGACGACCGAGGCACTCGCCCAGGACAGCACGCAGCTGACCCCGTTCATGGCCTTCCGCGCCGCCGAGGGCTGGGAGGTGGTGCTCGCCACCGAGGCGCACTGGGACCACGCCACCGGCGCGGACTCCGACGAGCGCAGCGATCGCATCCGGGCCTGGCTCGTCGACGAGTACCTCGAGGATCCCGGCGCCTACGTGCTGCTCGTGGGTGACCCGGATCCGGACGGCGGCGACGTGCCGATGAAGGACACACACCCCCTGCTCGAGGTCGTGCATTACTACGAGGACTGGCTGGCCGACCTGATGGACCCCGTGGCCACCGACTACTACTACGCCGACCTGGACGGGGACTGGGACTGCGACGACGACGGCCGCTTCGGGGAGTACCCGGACGACGCGGGCGAGGGGTGCGTGGACTTCGGCCCCGAGCTGTACGTGGGGCGGTTGCCGATCTACGACGGCGACGCGTCCGCCCTCGACACGCTCCTCGCGCGGGCGCTGGAGCGCGACCTCGAACCGGACAAGAGCTACCGGCGGCACGTGCTGCTGCCCGGCGCGCTGTTCGGCGTGGCCGGCTCCCCCGCCCCCAACGGCGGCGAGTACCCGGAGGACGACGACGGCGCCTGCATCCTCGCCACGGTGTACAGGGACCTGCCCGACACCATGCAGGACCACGCGACGCGCCTGTTCGAGGACGAGGGTCTGTGCACGAGCCCGTACGAGCACGAGGGCTCCCTGACCCGCGACGAGGTGCTCGAGCGCTGGGCCGATGGCCGGGGCCTGGTCGTCTGGGCGGGCCACGGCAGTGCAGAGGGCGTGTACCGCACCACCTGGCTGGACGACACCAACGGCGACGGCGACGCGGACTCGAGCGAGTGCTGGTCGCCCGCCTTCCTCGAGTCGCCGGACGCCGCGGATCTCGTCGACGTGCCCGGGGCGTTCACCTGGCACATCAGCTGCTCCAACGGCACGCCCGCCGAGGCGGACAACATCGGCACAGAGCTGCTGTACGGCGGCGCCACGGCCACGGCCACGGCCTCCACCCCCGCCTTCGGGGTGACCGTGGGCTTCGGCGAGACCTGGGAGCCCCGGCCCGACCTGGCCACCTCGGCGACCGCGGGCTACTACTACGCGCTCAACGTGGCCTCGGGCATGACCGCTGGCGAGGCCCTGGCCTGGACCAAGTACGCGCTGCCCGGCGACGGCTGGGTGGACTACTACGAGCACGTGGACTTCACCGGCGCGGCCTGGACCACGCGCATGCAGTACAACCTGTACGGTGACCCCACCCGCTCGCTGGAGCTGTGCGAAGCGGATGCGGACTGCGACGACGGCTCGGCATGCAGCGGCAGCGAGACGTGCTCGGACGGCTTCTGCGTGCACCAGGATCCCATCGACTGTGGCCACCTCGACGCCGACTGCACCGTGGGCAGCTGCGACGCCGACAGCGGCGAGTGCGTGAGCGTACCGCGCCACGACGGCACCACGTGTGACGACGGGCTGTGGTGCACCGAGGGAGATAGCTGCGAGGCCGGCCAGTGCGGCGGCGCCGACCGCGACTGCGGCGAACGGGACGGCTACCTGAGCTGGTGCGACGAGGAGGCCGACGCGTGCGGGTGGGAGGAGCTGGAATCCGAGCCCGTCGTGACGGACGACGACGGCTGTCAGTGCGCTGCAGCGGCCTCGCGACCGCGCGCCGCGGCGCTGCTGCTCGCGCTGACGCTGGCCATCGTGACGAGGCGCGTGAGGGCGCACGAGGAGGAGAGATCGTGATGACGAGGACCACCCTGATCGGCCTGCTGACCCTGATCCTGCTGATCTGTTGCGGTTGCGAGAACAGCGGCACCATGCCCAACGACGACGATGACGACGACACCACCTCGGTGATCGACCTCGAGGGCACCGTGGTCGACCCCTACCTCGGCGGCGCGGGTGTGGGCGACGCATGGATCCTCGTGGACACCGGCACCGAGCAGTTCTCCGCGCGCACGGCCGCGGACGGCACGTTCCTCGTCCCGGACGTGCCCGACACCACGCCGATCGTGCTGACCGTGGCCGGCGAGGACCGCCAGGCCGTGACCTGGTCGGGCCTGGTGCTGGCCGACACCGAGCTACCCTTCGAGCTGTCATGCACCTACCGCGCGACGAGCTACTACGACTTCCCCACCATGCGCGTGACCGTCGAGGTGACGGACGCGCCCGTGGGCTCGTGGGTGTTCGTCACCGGCGACGGCCTGTACGACTACCCCTACGCGCAGGTCATGGACGAGGCTGCCGTGGAGCTCGATTTCGAGGTGACGCTGTACGACCCGGAGCTGACCACGTACACCATCTCCGCGCTGGTGCAGGACGGCACCACCGGCGAGCTGGTGGGCGCAGGCGCGACCACCGTGGACGTGGCCGACGAGGTGACGGCCGCCATCGACGCGGACGATGCCAGCCCGGCCGAGCTGGACGTGACGGTCAACCAGCCCCTGCTGGCGGGCGAGCCGCTCACCGACCTGGACACCGACTACATGTCGAGCCTGGGCCTGGTCTACCTGGACGACGGCGCGCTCGCGGGCTGGACCCGCCACTGGTCCCACGGTGAGGGCGGCTTCGACCTGCTGGTGGATCACGTGCCGGTGGAGGGCCACGTGCACCACCTGGGCCTGTACCTGGCCGAGGACCTCTCGACCGCGGACGAGTTCGCCTACGCCCAGGTGCCGTTCGCGCCGGGAACCACCGACCTGGCCGTGGAGGTGCTGGATTCACCTGCTCCCGACGGCGACGAGTTCACCCCCGGCACCACCCTGACCTGGGCTCCCGTCGACGGCGCGGAGACCTATGGCCTGTACGTGGCCGACGAGGTCGGCGTGGCCTGGTGGATCAGCACGCCGGACCCCGAGCTGTCGTTCCCCGCCCTCCCCGAAGGCTTCGACTCCACGATCATCATGGAGTCCGGCACCTGGGCCCTGCGCGCCCAGTACCACGACGCCGTCGAGGGCGAGAACGGCACGGAGACCACCTACAAGGTCTCCGAGACCGCCGGAGGAGACGCCTCCTTCTGAGACCCCTCGCTGCCGCAGCCACCGCGACTGCAGCGCTGTGCACCCAGCTGGCCCAGCCCGGATTTCACGGGTACGGTTCGGTTCGTCACATCGAACGGAGGACCCCATGGCCCGGATCGCCGTGCTGTACTGCAAGCGGATCAAGGATCACTCGTGCATCGCCTGCGCCAAGTGCCACAAGGGCATGGCCGAGGGTAACGGCGAGTACGCGCGCCACGACGACATCGAGCTGGTCGCCATGACCGACTGCGGTGACTGCCCCGGGCTGGTCGTGCCGCGGGTCAAGCTGCTGTCGGAGATCACGGCCAACCTCGGCCGCTCCATCGAGGTGCTGCACCTGGGCACGTGCATGAAGCTGGCCATGGAGACGGCCGAGTGCCCCATCGACTACGACGACCTGGAGGTGACGCTGGAGAGCAAGTTCGGCGTCGAGGTCGTGCTCGGCACGCACAGCTACTGAGACGGGTTCACTCCCGGTCTACCCAGATGGGGCTCGACCACGCGTGGTGGCCGTCCACCTGGCTCACACGCAGGTAGTAGATCGCGTCGCTGTCCAGCTGTTCGTCGATCCAGGTGAACTCCGCGATCTCGCCCCCCTCGTCGAGCACCACCGGGGTGACGAAGCCCTCGTCGACCGTGTACCGGACCAGCTCCACGCGGCGCAGCTCGTCCGTTCCACCCACCCGCGCGGTCAGCGTGGGCGCCGTCTCGACGCTCAGCTCCGCGCCCATGGGGGCGTCGTCCGCCCACAGCTCGAGGTAGATGCGCGCGCCCGTGGTGGCGTAGCAGCGTCGGGCACGCAGCGCCTCGAACACCCCGTCCCGTGACAGGTGCGCGGCCCACACCGCGGTGATCCCACCCCGGCGCACCATCGGCCCGAGGTCGTCGTCGCCGAACGCGGCCTGGTGGTCGGGCTCGAGCCCGCCGAGCGGGACCTCGTGGCCATCTCCGGCCGCCACGAACCCGATGCGCAGGCCCGCGGCCAGCGCATCCTGCACGTAGTTGCCCTCGGGCCAGGCCCATGACTCCTGGATCGCCGGCTCGCACCCGAAACACTCGGAGGCGCCGTGCTTGGAGTAGATCTCCACCACCGGCTCCAGCCCGGGATCGTGATCCACCCAGCGGTGCTCGGGGCCCACGATCGAGCCGGGATGGTGGGGCACGATCAGGGCCGCGTCGCCGGTCAGCTCCCACAGGCTGGCCACCGCGTCGATCGGGTCGGCCTGGTACTCGAACGCGCTGCTGCGCACGATGGGGAACGCCTCGCCGTCCAGGCTGTACAGGCAACGGTGCTCCGCCTCCCTACCGGTCCACTCGTACCCGGCCAGCACCACGAAGTCGTCGCGGTTCAGGTCGGCCGCCCGCTGCACGGCTGCGTCCCACTCGGCGTCCGTGGTCCGCTCGGCGTGGTCCGTGATCGCCGCGAAGTCCAGGGCTGCCACCTGGTCGGCGTGACGGTACGACGTCTCCGCGCTCCAGGTGCCGTCCGACACCAGGGAGTGGGAGTGGAAGTCGCCGAAGAACGGGCGCTCGGCCGGCGCGGGCTCGCACACCCACAGCCACCCGCTCGCGCCGCCCGGGTCGCCCTCCACGCTCACGCGGTGCGGTCCCGGCGTATGGAACACGACCGTGAACGACGCCGAGCCCTGCTCGAGGGTCACCGGGTTGGCATGCTCGGCCTGGTCATCGGTGGTGCTCACCGCCACCTCACCGTCGTGCCCGCGAGCCGGGTTGCCCCAGGCGTCCAGCGCCGTCACCTGTACGGTCACGTCCTCGCCCGACCCGGTGGCCGCGCCCCCACGCACCGCGACGTGCAACCTGTCCGCGGCCGCGCCGATCACCTCGATGTACGGGCTGCGGCCCAGGGTGTCGCCCGGGTAGTCCATGGACGCGCCGGCCTCGCTGCCCTCGTGGGGGAAACGGTAGCGCCTGGCCTGCAGCGGCACCGTCACGCCCCCGTCAGCGCCCCAGCGCAGCACAATCTCGTCGCCCGGCCCGACCTCGCCGCCGAGCACCGTGAGGGTCGCCTCCAGCCGCGCGCCGGCCTGGAACGTGCCCTGCTCGCCGGGCACATCGGCCACCTCCAGGGACACCTGCACGTCGTGGGGCGCCTCGCTCACCGCGAGGAAGCCGGGGGCGTCCTCGGCCTCGGTCTGCCACGGTGACCAGCGTGGGTAGGCCATGCCCCGGCCCCACGACCCGTCCAGCACCGTGTTCGCGATCGTGCGCGTGTCCCCCGGCACCAGCCCGTCCGTGCCTGCGCGAAAGGTCAGTCGCACCTCGGTGGCCGCGCCCACCTCGACCTCGCCCGGCTCCACGGACCAGCGGTCGGCCCAGGTGTCACCCACCTCGAACGTGCGGCGGAACCAGGCCTCGTCGCCGCCGGCCCCGGCGAGCCAGCGCGCGCCCGTGCCCTCCATGGCGTCGGGCTGCCAGATCCACGGGGCCGAGCCGAAGCCACCGCGGTCGACCACCTCCAGCTCCTCGCCCTGGCAGGCCCCCTCGTACCAGCACGCCTGCGGTGCATCCCCCACCGCCGTCCACTCCCCGTCCGACGCCAGCAGGGCGCCGTCCGGCAGGACCGTCCACGCGGCGAACGAGGCCGATCCGTCCCCCGGCTCGAGGTGGACGGCCAGCGCGTGGGGTCCAGGCATCAGGGTCAGGGGGATCGCCGCGGGGACCTGCCAGGTGGCGGCCTCGCCCACGTGCTCGCCGTCCAGCCACACCGTCACATCACCGTCGGTGACGAGCAGCAGGCTGGCGTCCCCTGGCCCCAGCAACCACCCCGGCTCCGGGTTGCACCCGCTCAGGGCGCACAGCGCGGCCAGCACGGCGGCCGGCGCGGGGTGGGGGGTTCGGTTCACGGCAGTCGATCCAGTAAGGCCTCATCATACCCGGGGCCAGCCCCGGGGCGAGCCGGCCATGGGGACTTGTGCTGGATCGCGCGCCGCGTCAGGATGCACCGATTGCGAGGCCGCCGTGATCGAGAAGCTGACCGGAATCCGCGTCCCCTCCCCCGTCACCGGGTTGCTGTACCGCACCTACGAGAAGCGCCTCGTCACCGAGGTACGCAAGGATCCGGTCCCTGCCCACATCGGCGTGATCATGGACGGCAACCGCAGGCTCGCGCGGGCGCTGGCGATCCGTCCGTGGGAGGGGCACGAGCTGGGCTCCGACACGGTCGAGCAGCTCGTCGATTGGGGGCGGGAGGTCGGGGTCCGTACGCTCACGCTGTACGCATTCTCCACCGAGAACTTCAACCGCGCCCCCGAAGAGGTGGACGCCCTCATGGGCCTGTTCGCCAGGAAGCTGTCCGCGCTGGCCGGTGAAGATCGCATCCATGGCAACAAGGTACGGGTCCGCGTACTGGGCCGGTTGGAGATGCTGCCGCCCAACGTGCGCGCGTCCATCGACCAGGTGCAGGACGCCACAGCCGCCTACGGGGACTACCACCTCAACTTCTGTATCGCCTACGGCGGCCGCCAGGAGATCACCGACGCGGTCCGCGCGCTCATCACCAAGGTGCAGCGGGGCGAGCTGTCCGTCGACGAGATCGACGAGGACGTGCTCGGCCAGCACATGTACACCGGGGGCGACGACCCGGACCTGATCATCCGCACCGGCGGCGAGGCACGGCTCAGCAACTTCCTGCTGTACCAGGCTGCCTACTCCGAGCTGTTCTTCACGGACGTGTACTTCCCCGCGTTCCGGAAGCTGGATTTCCTGCGCGTGATCCGCGCCTTCCAGCAACGGGCCCGGCGCTTCGGGCGCTGAGAGCTCGTGAACCCGAGCGCTCAGTCGGCCGCGACCCTCTCCAGCAATCCGTGCTTCAGCGCCCACAGCACGGTCTGTCGTGCCCGCGACACCTCCACCGCGGTGGCGCTGAGGCCATCGACCAGGGCGCGCACGGACGTTGGCTCGACCGCCTCGTGCACCAGCCGCCGCACGTGGCCCAGGTCCAGCACGGACACCATCTCCGCGTACACCGGGTAGCGGCCGGACTCGAGGAACGCCTCGCCGAGGTCGGTACGCACGAGCCGATCGTCCTCGCCCAGACGGCGCGTGGGGTAGTGCTGGAACGAGCGAGCGTAGTCCATACGCAACACGTTGGCGTGGGCCGTGGCGGCGCCGGGCTGCGCCGCGGCCTCGGCGGCCAGGTCGTCCCACAGGGTCTCGAACCGGGGGATCACCCGCTGCCAGTCATAGTGCCGCCGCGCGTGGCGCACGCCCGCCTGGCCCATGGTCCGCCGCCGGGCGGGATCCCCGGCCAGCGTGGTGAGCGCCTCGACCATCACCGCGAGGTCCACGGCCACCCCCTGGCCCAGGCGGAGGTGGACCGACCGGCGGTGATCCACCGGCGCGAGGTCGCTCAGCTCGGCGGACGGGTCGACCGCGTACGTGGGCACGTGCACGCCGGCGCTGTCCGGCACCGTGTCCCGGTAGCCGTCGTAGTCGCTGACCACCACCGGCAGGCCCGCGGCCATGGCCTCCACCACGGTGAGGCCGAAGGTCTCCTGCGGGTTGTCACAGGGGCTGACGAAGATGTCGGCCGCCGCGTAGATGTCCGCCTTGCTCTCCTCCTCGAAGTCGGCGAGGAAGATCACGCTGTCGCGGATGCCCAGTCCCTGGGCCCACATGCTGAGCATGTCCACGTACGGGCTCCCCTGCCGCGACCCGGCCAGCAGCAGCACCGGGTCGTCCTCCGGCGCGAGCTCGCGCAGCCTGGCGAAAGCCCGGAACAGCGGGAACAGGTCCATCTTGTCGTGGGGGGACAGCCGGCCCACGTACAGCACGATCAGCCGGTCGAGGGACACCCCGGCCATGGCCCGCCCGCGCTCGCGGTCCCCGCCGGCGAGGGCGCCCGCGTCCACGCCCAGCGGGATCACCGGCAGCTTCATGTCGAAGGTCAGCGGCGGCGCGATCCGTCCCTCGGTCGCCTGCTGCAGCGATTCGAAGCCATGCCGCAGCACGTCGCGCCCCGCCGGGGAGGCGCACACGATGGCGTCATAGGGCCGCGGCCCCTGCAGGCCCATGGCGAGGTAGGCGGACATGTTGGCCTGGTCGCTGATCGAGTGGGTCAGGGCCGTGACCGGGAACGGCCGCGCCGCGCGCTCGTTGCGCAGGCAGCACAGGGCCTGGAAGCCGTTCACGTGCTCGCCGAGGTGGAACACCGTGTAGTCGGTCCGCTGGAGCCGATCGATCAGCGCGCGCCTGGGCAGGGAGCTGATCGGCACGCCCCCGGGCGCGACCGCTCCGTAGGTGGAGCGGAAGGCGCGCAGGTCCTCGGGCGTGGGCAGGAAGAAGTGGTAGCCCTCGAAGCTGCCATAGCGCATCAGCGCCACGAGGAAGTGATGGTTTGCGACGCCGCGACCGGCGAGGGTGCGACCGGGGATCGGCGGCAGGAAGGGGTCCAGGGAGGCGAACAGCCGTGGACCGGTCGGGGGCGTCGTCATCGGGCGCGCGTCAGTCCCGGCTGTGGGTCACGGTGATCGTGGTCTGCAGCCCCCCACGCACGTTGAACACGCCCCGCACCTCCAGCCGTCGCGGCTTGAGGGCGGCCACCAGGTCGTTCAGGATCCGGTTGGTGACGTCCTCGTGGAAGTGCCCCTCCTCGCGGAAGGTCCACAGGTAGAGCTTGAGCGACTTGAGCTCCACGCACCGCTCGTCGGGCACGTACTCCACCTCCATGCGGGCGAAGTCGGGCTGGCCGGTGATCGGACAGACGCAGGTGAATTCCGGGGTCTGGATGCGGACCACGTAGTCGCGATCCGGGTGGGGGTTGGGGAAGGTCTCGAGGTTCTTGCTCGGACGGATCGTCATGTTCACTCCCTGCGGTCCCACCCACGCCGTTCATCGTACGGCATAGGGAGCCGGGTCCTCCATTCCGATCTCCTCGAAGGCGGCGAGGCGCAGCTGGCAGGCGTCGCAGCGCCCACAGGCGAGGTCGTCGGGCGATGGATCGTAGCAGGTCCGCGTCAGGCCGTAGTCCACCCCCAGGTCGATCCCGTGACGGATGATCGCGGCCTTGGACAGGGTCTGCAGCGGCGCATGGATCCGGATACGACGCCCCTCCACGCCCTCCCGCGTGGCCAGGTTGGCCAGCTCCTCGAACGCCTGCACGAAGGCTGGGCGGCAGTCCGGGTAACCGGAGTAGTCGACCGCGTTGACGCCGATGAAGATGTCGTGCGCGGGCAGCACCTCGGCCCAGGCGAGGGCGAACGAGAGGAATACCGTGTTGCGCGCGGGCACGTACGTGACCGGGACACCGCTGCCGATGCCGATGCCGGCGCGGTCCTTGGGCACCTCGATGTCCGCGGTCAACGCGGAGCCGCCGAACCCGCCTAGATCCAGCTCGAGCAGCCGGTGTTCGACCACCCCCAGGTGTGCAGCGATGCGGCGCGCCGCAGCCAGTTCCCCCTCGTGGCGCTGGCCGTAGCGAAACGACAGCGCGTGCACATCGAAGCCACGCCGACGGGCGATGGCCAGCGCCGTGGCCGAATCCAGGCCGCCGCTCAGCAGCACGATCGCGGGTCGCTCCTCCATGCCATGCACCTCCTGCGCCCGGCCGATGGTCGGTGACCCCGCTGCAGCGAGTCAAGGGGTTCCGCTGTTGCGCTGGACCCGCGTGTGCTGTAGACGTTCCGACATGATCCCGTACCTGTTCCACATCGGCCCCATCTCCATCGGCTCGTACGGCCTGATGATGGCCATCGGGTTCCTCTGGGGGTGGCGATTCGGGCGGATCACCTGCATGCGCCGCGGTTGGGATCCCGAGTTCTCCTACACCATCATCGTCAACGCGATGATCATGGGCATCATCGGCGCGCGCCTGTTCCACGTGATCGACCACTGGGAGCACTTCGCCGACGACCCCATCCGGATGGTCACGGCCAACAGCGGCCTCACGTGGTACGGCGGCCTGATCCTGGCCATCCTGACCAGCTGGTTCTGGTGCCGCAAGAAGGGCTACAGCTTCCCCGCGGGTCTGGACATGGCCACGCCCATGCTGGCGGCTGGCTACGCCTGGGGGCGAGCGGGGTGCCTGCTGGCCGGCGACGGCTGCTACGGCATCCCGGTGGAGGCGCCGTTCGAGTTCCTCGGCATGGCCTTCCCCAACGGGCTGGTGCCCACCGCGGTCAAGGTCCACCCCACGCCGATCTACGAGTTCATCTACAACTTCGGCCTCTTCGGCCTGCTGTTCTGGATCGACGGCAAGCGCACCGTGCGCGCGCGCTGGCCCCACATGCAGCTGTTCGGGATCTTCGTGGTGGCCCACTCGCTGGGCCGCTTCGTGGTGGAATTCATCCGCATCAACAACCGCTACTGGTTCGACGGCTTCGACCTGGTCAAGTACTCCCCGGACGAGTACTTCGCCGGCACGTTCGGTCTGAGCTTCAGCCAGTGGATCAGCCTGGGCGGCCTGGCGTTGGGCATCGCGCTGCTGCTGTACGTGCGGGGCAAGAAGGCGCCGCCGTACCCCAGCGCGAGTGGCGAGGGCCACCCGATGGCCCAGGAACACAACCAGCAGAAGTACGGGATCACACCCAGGCCCCGGGCGGGGGGCAAGGGAGGATCCAAGCGCTCGAAGTGACGCCGCGCACGCACGCGGCCATGGGGGGAGCATGAACGACGGCCCCATCTCCGCACCGCTTGACGTCCTGCTCGTGGAGGACAATCGGCAGTTCACCTTCCTGCTGAAGGAACACCTCCACCTGTCGAGGCCGGACATGTTCCGCGTTCACGCGGTGACCCGGCTCGCCGAGGGTATCGAGCGCGTACACGCCAACCAGCCCGACCTCGTGCTGCTGGACCTGGGGCTGCCCGACAGCCAGGGGCTGGACACCTTCACCCGGATGCACGCGGCCGCCGAGGGGATTCCCGTGGTGGTGCTCAGCGGCATGGACGACCAGGACCTGGCCATGCGGGCCGTACGCGACGGCGCCCAGGACTACCTGGCCAAGGGTCGGCTGGAGCCGGAGCTGCTGGTGCGCAGCATGCTGCACGCCATCGAGCGACAGAAGGCCCGCGAGCGGCTGGCCCACGCCTCGCGGCTGCTGGCGGCCAGCGAGCGGCGGTTCCAGGGCCTGCTCGACGAGAGCGCCGAGGGCGTCGTCATCCTCGACAAGGACTTCACCTGCGAGTACGTCAACCGCACCGCCACGACCATGCTGGACCAGAGCCGCAAGGACCTCGTGGGCGAGCGGCTCGACTTCCTGGTGTCCGAGGACGGCGCTGCCGAGATCGACATCGTGCGCCCCGGCAACGCGCCGCGCCGCGCCGAGGTGCGGGTCGTGGAGACCCGCTGGGACGGCGCCTGGGCGCTGATGCTCTCGCTGCGGGATGTCACCGACCGTCACCGCATCGACGAGCTGCGCTCCAAGCTCGAGGAGGAGGAGCTGTTCTCCCAGCAGCTCAAGGCGCTGGACGTCAGCCGCAGCGAGTTCGTGCAGACCGTGACCCACGAGCTGCGTGCGCCGCTGGCGCCGATGAAGCGCGCCCTGGACATGCTGCTCGACGGCGCCCTGGGCGAGCTCACCGAGCCCCAGCAGGAGCTGCTGGACGTGGTCGACCGCAACATCGAGCGGTTGGCCCGTTTCGCCACGGCCGCGCTGGAGCTGTCCCGGCTGGAGAGCGGCGCCGACCTGCGCATGAGCCCGGTGGACCTGTCCACCACACTCGAGACCACGCTCGAGCCGCTGCAGTGGAAGGCACGCAACCGGGAGATCGAGCTGGCGTGGCAGGGCGACGCCGACCTGCAGGTGTTCGCCAACGACGACGCGGTGTCCGAGGTGGTGGCGATCCTGGTGGACAACGCCCTGTGGACGAACTCCGCCGACACGCACGTGGAGGTCACGGCCCGTCAGCGCGGACCGGCATTCGTGGAGGTCTCGGTCAGCGACGACGGCAACGGCGTGCCCGACGGCGCCCTGGCCATGTTGATGCAGTCCGCGCTGCCCACCGACACCGGTAGCTCGGGGTCGGCGGCCGACGCCACCTTCGGCGTGCAGCTGTGCCGCAACCTCATCGAGCGGATGGGCGGCATGTTCTACACGCAGGCCCGGCCCCAGGAGGGCACCACCCACCGCTTCACCCTGCCCACCGGCCCCCGCACACCGTCGACCCTGTTCGGACGTGTGGCCCGCGACCTCGGCTTCCTCACCGACGAGCAGGTCTCCGCGATCTACCAGGACTCCGATCCGTCCACGCGCGGCCGCAAGCGCATCGGTCAGCTGCTCATCGACCAGGGGTTGATCACCTCGGAGCAACGCGACGAGGTCCTGCGCGTGCTCTCCCGTCGCCTCTCCGGCCGTCACCCGCGCATGCCCCGCACCACCCTGCGCGACGGCATGCTCGGCCGCATCGCGCTGGCCAAGGGCTACATCACCGAACGTCAGCTCAACGAAGGCCTTCGCCTGCAGGAGGCCTCCCGCACCCACGGCGAGCACCAGACCCTGGGCCAGGTGCTGCTGCACCGCGGCTTCCTCACCGACAATGAGCTCGCGGACGTGTTGAGGGAGCAGGGGATCCGACCCCAGAACGTATGAGAGCCGGGTGGTAAGCGCCCTGTTCGCCACCCGGCTCCGAACCCGTCGACTCCCGACCGCAAAGCCGGCCGGGCGGGCTGTCATACATACATGTATGATTTTACTACCTACCTGTATGACTTCAACCCCAGAGTTGCAAAAAAACGGTCAAGAGCGGCCCGGTCCAGGCCGTCGTCCTCGAGCAGGATCAGGTCGGGGCGCTGCGTGGCCAGCGCATCGGCGAACAGGCCCCTCCCCCGACCGACCACCTCGTCGCCACCCGCGGTGAAGCGAGGCACACCAGACAGCCCACAGCTCGGTGATCGACTCCTGAGGATGCACCCGGCGATGCCCTCGTCGGCCAGCGTCGCGAGCCGTCCTCGGAGCCAGCGGTCCATGCGTTCGGTGAGGTCCACGCCGGTCCGGATCACCACCAGCCGCAGTCCGTCGCCCGCCTGCTCTACCCGGATGGGGTCCCGGGGCACGGCGAGGCCACAGTCCACCTCCGGGCATACCGGGACCACGAGCGCGCTCGGCAACGCGGTCACGAGCTTGTGGCGCTCGAGGGCTCCGTCGTAGCGAGTGCGCTCGCCCAGCAGGCAGGCGCTGACCAGGATGCGGGGAGTGGCCTCAGCCACGACGCCGGACCCGGACGGCCAGCAACGCGGCCAGCGCGAGCAGCGTGAGGCTGGACCCCGACCGCTCTCCGGGCGCCCGGCAGGCGCAGCCGCCCTCCGGGCTGACGTTGTAGCCCGGGGGCACGAGCGGCACGGGCAGGGCCAGGTCCACGTGCACGTTGCCGCTGTTGCGCCGGTCGTGGTGGAACGAGGCCCACTGCACGTTGCCATCCAGCGGTCCCTCGGTCTCCCAGGCCCACAGCCAGCCGTTGCGGGTGGCGGTCACCACCTCGAGCAGCCCGTCGCGGTCGAGGTCGTGCACGGCCGGGGACGAGACCACCCAGCCGGCCGTGGTCTTGGGCCACCCCTCGGGCTCGTCGCCGAGGTGGTCGAAGGCATGGACGAGGAAGCCGCCGCTACCCGAGATCAGCTCCGGATCGCCATCGCCGTCGAGGTCGGCCACGGCAGGGTTCATGAAGAACTGCATGTCCTCGACCTGCCTGGGGAAGCCCTTGATGAACATGCCGGTCTGCGTGTTCCACGCGCCGATCATGTGGTCGAACTCCCGGCGCTTGCCGTCGCTGACGATGCCGAAGCCGAACTCCGGGTCGAGGCCCCCGTTGATCACGTCGAGCACGCCGTCCCCGTCGAGGTCGGCCACCGACGCGCTGCTGACACCGTGCAGGAACGACTCGGCGCGCACGTTGGCGCGCGCCCCGTACTGATCGCCGAAGTGCCCCAGCTCCACGTAGCTGGTTCCGTCCGCACGCAGGATCAACCCCGGATCGGCCGTGGTCTGCAGCGCCACCTCGAGCACGCCGTCCCCGTCGAGGTCGGCCAGCGCCGGTGAGGCCGTGGTGCCCTCCCCCACGATCGGCAGGGCCGCGGTGAACGCGCCGAACAGGGACACCGGCCAGCCCTCGAGGTAGGCGCCGTCCTCGTGCATGGTGCCGCGCCCGTGCACCGCGTAGGCCAGCCCGAAGTTGGAGCTCACGCTCTCGTTGGTGCCTACGACCACGTCCTCGTAGCCGTCGTTGTCCAGGTCGCCTATCGCCGGTGTGCCCACGATGCGCGCGGCTGGCGCGCTGGCGGGCCCCTCGATGGACAGGGCCACGGGCCAGCCGGCCACTCCCTCGCCGTCGTGGTGCCACGCGTACAGATATCCGTCCATGCCGCCGACCACGATCTCCAGGTCGCCGTCCGCGTCCAGATCCCCCAGGGCCGGGGAGCTGCCGAAGCCCCGCTCCACGATGCGACCCTCGGTGGTGGCCTGCGGATCGCAGAGGTCCGGATCCACGAACACCGGGAAGCCGGGTAGCTCCACGCCGTCGGCGTCGAACAGGTGCACCGCACCGCGCAGGGACGACACCGCCACCTCCAGGGAGCCGTCCCCGTCGAGATCCTCGACCGCCGGCGAGCTCAGCACCGCGCCCCAGGCCTGGTCGGACACCGCGCCCGAGGTGAACGCGTGCGAGCCGAGGTGGGCGGCGCCCCCCGCGGGATCCACCTCCTCCAGAGGTTCGGTGGCCACGGGCCAGCCCGCCAGCTCCCGGCCGGCCACGTCGATGGCGTGGACCAGCCCGTCGGACGTGCCCAGCACGATATCGGGGAAACCGTCACCGTCCAGGTCGGCGAGCTTGGGGCTGCCCTCGGCGGACGCGCCCAGGTCCAGCGGGAATCCCGCCAGCACGTCCGGGTCCTCGACCAGCGCGAACGTGCGCCGCGCGACGGCCCGATCCCCGTCGTCGTCCACCACCTCGATGCGCAGCGCCACCATCCAGCCGTGGGCCATCAGCGCGCGGGTCACGTTGTCGTCCTGCTCGGTCAGCTGGCGCGGAGCCTCCCTGCGGGCGTCGGCCAGCACGTCGGCCACGGGCAGCTCGCCGAATACCCCCTCCCAGCCGCCGCCGTCCACGTCGAAGCTCGCCAGCTCGACGAAATCGTCGTCGCGTGGATCACCGCCGGACGCCCAGGACAGGCTGATCGCCAGCGCCGAGCCGCGGGATCCGACCCGGCCGCTGACCTCGACGGTATCTCCGCGACCGGACAGCACCGGTTCGAACCACGCCGGCGCGTCCACGAACACGGCCGGCGGGATCCGGCCGGCGGCCACCGCCTCCACGGCTGCGCCCGCGTCCACTCGGCCGTGGCCGAAGAACAGGTCGTGGCCGGGGTGGGACGGGTACTTGGTGGGGTCGGCGTCGTCGCCCAGGGACTCGGGCACGTCGACGTCCGTGGCCGTGGCGAACAGCACCTGGGCCACCTCGCCCGGGGTCAGCGGCGGATCCAGCCCGCTCTCCAACCCGGCGGACACCACCAGCCCCACGGCACCGGCCATCACCGCGGTCCCGCCCGAGGCGCACCCCGTGGACGAGGCCGACAGGTCGACGCGCGGGCCGAAGTTGGTGCAGTTGCTGTAGTTGAGGAACGAGGTGATCTCGTCGGCCTCGTCCTCGTCGTAGCGCACGGCCTTGACCGAGATCGCGTGCGGGTCGGTGGACGGGAAGTTGTGGTGGAAGGACGTCTCGTCCGCGGACGCGCAGACCAGGGTCACGCCCCGGTCGTGGGCGTAGGCCATCGCCTCCCGCGCATACGCGGAATGCCCGAGGGTGCCGGACGCGGCCTGCACGACGTGTGCGCCGCTGTCCACGGCGAACAGCACGCCGCTGGCGAAGTTGTCGCCGTCCATGATGAAGGCGTCGCCGGTGCGGACCATCAACACCATGCAGTTGGGACACACGCCGATGTCACCGCCGTCGTCGCCCTCCGAGATCGAGATCTCGGCCTCGTAGGTGCCATGGCCGTACCGGGTGTCGTCGTAGGGATCGTTGTCGTTCCAGTGGAAGTCCCACCCGGAGATGTCGTCCACGTAGCCGTTGCCGTCGTCGTCCGTGCCGTCGGCGAAGATCGGGTTGTGGATCAGATCCGACGGATCGAGCATGTGGTCGGCGACGTCCACCCCGTCCGCCGGATCGACCCGCGGATCGAGGGCGTAGTCGTCGATGTTGAACACACCGCTGCCGTCGAGATCCCACAGGCCGGCTTCCGCGACGCCGTCGGAGTTCTGCGGCTCGAGCAGCTCGCCGCGGTTGAGGTGGTGCTTGCGCACCGTGTCGCCGTTGTCCCACTTGATGCCGCTGTCCAGCACGGCGATCAGCACCTCGGTGGAGCCCGTGGTCGTGGCCCAGGCGCGATCCGCGCCGATCCCGCTGCCGAGATCGATCTCCTCGGGCCTCACCGACACGTAGGCCGGGTCCACGTACGACACGAGGTACCAGCGCCCGTCGAGATCGGACGGGCAATCCTCGTCCAGGTGGGTCTCCGCGCAGTCGGGGTAGGTGGGCAACGGCAGCTCGGCGCGCGCGACGCCCATCCAGCAGGCGATGATCGCGACCCCCAGCAGCGTGCAGTGGTTCCTTCCTGGCAAGGCTTCCTCCCGGAGATGCACCTCAAGGTAGCACCGTGGAGAGCGGGGAGACCAGGGAGGGGATCAGCGTCGATGTGCGCTGCAGAACAAAAAAATCCTTGTCTGCGGGCGGATGAGGGGGGAGGGGGGGCCGCCATCACCAACAGGTGCGCAGACAAGGATAAATTTTTGTTCCAGCCCACGGCGGATGAGGGGGAGGGGGGCCGCCTGCCCGAAGGCTTGTGGACTTGGAACTTGCCTCAAGGAATTTGCAATCGGTGTGCCATGCGCGACGATTCGCCGGTTTTTTTTCGCCGCTTTCTACCAAGACATCGGAATCACAGGGAAACAATTCAGGAAAAAGCCCAGAAGTCCCCAAAAACCCGTTTCACGGACACTCGCCCATCTTTCAACTTCGAACCACAGATCGTTCAAATCGAAACCATGGCCGTCCGCCCCGTTCGCCAATGAAACCTCAAAAACCCCACCACCGCGGTTCTCCCGCCCACGCGCCGCGGGGCATACTTGCTCGATGACCGCGCCACCCGACCGCTCCGTGGCGATCGGCGCCATCCTGGTGATGGTGCTCCTCGTCTCCTGCCAGCGCACATTCAGCCGCTTCGACTTCGACGGCGACGGCATCGACGACCACGCGGACTGCGAGCCCGAGAACCCGGATGTCTACCCCGGCGCACCCGATCCGTGGGGTGTGGGCGGCGACACCAACTGCGACGGGGTCGACGGCGTGGACGGCGACGGGGACGGCTACCCGGGCAACGCCGGAGAGGACGAACCGCTGCACGACTGCCACGACGGCAACCCCGCGGTCCACCCGGGGGCAGAGGAGATCCCCTGCGATGGCCTCGACAACGACTGCGACACGGCCACGGCCGAGGCGCCGGACGCCGACGGCGACGGCGTGTCCACCTGCGATGGCGACTGTGACGACGGCGACCCCGCCGTGTTCCCGGGCGCGGACGAGGGCTGCGACGGGCTGGATGGTGACTGCGATGGCGTGCCCGGCGACGAGGAGGTGGACGAGGACGGGGACGGCTGGATGGCCTGCGAGGGAGACTGCGACGACGAGGGCGAGGACGCGGGGTGCGGCCACCTCGACTCGTCCGATCTCGGCGGGGCGAACGTGATCTTCGACGCCGAGGCCACCGGTGACGGTGCCGGCGTCCGCGTCGCGCCGGCCGGGGACGTGGACGCGGACGGTCACGATGACGTGCTGATCGCGGCCAACCTGCACGGCGACGACCTCGACGAGCAGGGCATGGTGTACCTGGTCCACGGTCCAGTCGAGCTCGGCACCTTCGACCTCGCCGACGCAGCCACCCGCCTCGTCGGTGAGGACGGGGGCGACCGCGCCGGTGAGGAGGCCCTCGCCGGCGGCGGCGACCTGGACGGGGACGGCCTCGATGACATCGCCATCGGCGTACCCCTGCACGACCCGTCCGACATGGGGGACGCTGGCGCGGTCTACGTGATCGCTGGATCACCGCCCGCCGGCACGCTCGGTCTCGGCTCGGCGACCGCCAAGATCACCGGACTCACCGCCGGTGACCGCCTGGGCCGCGCCGTGGCCCTGGACGGCGACGTGGACGGGGACGGCACGGACGACCTGCTCATCGGGGCACACCAGGCCGGCAACGGGAGCGCCGGCATGGCCTGCGTGGTGCCCGGTCCCGTGCCCACGGGCACGAACAGCGTCTCCGCGCTCACGTCCAGCTGCCTGGCCGGGGAGCAGGACGGGGACATGGCCGGGGCGTCGGTGGCCTACCTGCCCGCGGCCGGGGGTGCCGACTCGATCCTGGTGGGTGCATTCCGCTGGGGAGACCAGCATGGGGCCGTCTACCTGCTCTCCTGGCCGCTGGAGGACGTGTCCCTCGACGGGGCCGCCACCGTGTTCCGGGGCTCGCTCGGCGAGAGCGCCGGAGCGGCGGTGGCCGCTGCCGGCGACCTGGACGGCGACGGGGAGCCCGACATCCTGATCGGCGCGCACAACGCCGCGGACGAGCGCGGGCGGGTCTACGTGCAGCTCTCCCCCGCGCCGCTCGGCGAGGTCGACCTCTCCGACGTGGCGCTCGTGCTGGAGGGCGCCACCGACCTCGACGAGGCGGGCCGAGCCGTCGCCGCCACCGACCTCGACGCGGACGGGTTCTCCGACCTGCTGATCGGTGCCCCCGGCCACGCGTCGGAGCGGGGCGCGGTGTACGTGCTGCATGGGCCCCTCGAGGCGGGCACGTACGACCTCGCCAGCGAGGCCGACGCGATCCTCACCGGCGAGGCGGGCGGCGACTACGCCGGCTGGGGCCTGGCGGGTGCCGGGGACGTGGACGGAGACGGCTATCCGGACCTGCTGGTGGGCGCTCAAGGTCATGACGGCGGCACCGGTCGGGCCTACCTGCTGTACGCGGGCTTGCCCTGAGCGGCTCGGCCGCGCAAGATACCGCGGATCCGCCCACGGGGAGCCACACCATGAGCATCGACCAGCCCGACTCCACCACCCTGCACAGCGCGGACGGCACCGCGCTGCGCCTGCTGACCTACGCCGAGCACGACGAGGCGCGCGCGCGCCTGCTGTTCATCCACGGCTGGGCCGAGCACGCGGGGCGCTACCAGTTCCCCACCGCCTACCTCGCCCCGCTGGGCTACGACTGCTACGCCATGGACCTGCGCGGCCACGGTCACTCGGCCGGCCGACGCGGCTACATCGACACCTTCGACCAGTACCTGCAGGACGTGCAGGCCGGCCTGGACCACGTGACTGGCCGCACCGGCGGCACCGACCGCCCCACCGTGCTGATCGCCCACAGCATGGGCGGCCTGGTCGTCACGCGCTACCTGCAGACCCGGCCGATCCCGGATCACCTGCGCGGCTTTGTCATCAGCTCCCCCTTCTTCGGGTTGGCCATGGAGGTCCCGGCGGTCAAGCGCACGCTCGGGACCGTGATGTCCCGGATCTGGCCCTCTCTGGCCCTGGACGCCGCCCTCGACCCGCAGCAGCTGACCAAGGACGAGGACGTGATCCGCGTGCGCGACGAGGACCCGTTGGTGTTCCACAAGGCCTGCTCCCGCTGGTTCACCGAGGTCATGATCGCCCAGGATCAGGCAGTGGCCGAGGCCGCGCGCATGCACCTGCCCGGGCTCGTGATGCACGGCGCCGACGACGGCATCGCCAACCCCGGCGTGACCCGCGACTTCTTCGACCGCTTCGGCGCCGAGGCCAAGACGCTGAAGCTGTACGACAACCTGCGCCACGAGATCTTCAACGAGGTCGAACGGGACCAGGTGTTCGCCGACGTGGCCGCCTGGCTCGACACCGTGGTTCCCTCATGACATCCGAGCCCACGCTGCTGGTCACCGGCTCGGAGGGCATGCTCGCCCACGACCTCGCGCCGACGCTGCGCAACGCCGGCTACCGCGTGGTCGGCGGCGACCTCCCCCTGCTGGACATCGCCTCGCCCTCGTCCGTGGAGATGCTGCTGGACGCCACCTCCCCGGCTGCGGTGGTCAACGCCGCGGCCTGGACCGACGTGGACCGCGCCGAGGCCGAGCCCACTGCGGCCCACCGCGCCAACGTCGAGGGCCCGCGGAACCTGGCCGAGATCTGCGCCGAGCGCGGCCTCCCCCTGGTGCACTTCGGCACGGACTACGTGTTCGATGGCAGCGCCGACCGTGCCTACCTGGAGGACGATCCCACCGCTCCCCTGGGTGTGTACGGCCGCACCAAGCTCGAGGGCGAGCAGGCCGTCGTCGAGCTGCTTCCCGACGACCACCTCATCGTGCGCACGGCCTGGCTGTACGGCGCGCACGGCCCATGCTTCCCCCGCACGATCCTCAACCACGCCACGTCCAGCGAGCTGCTCGAGGTGGTCACCGACCAGGTGGGCTGCCCCACCTGGACCGCGGACCTGGCCCGGGCCACGGCCGCGCTGCTACAGGCCGACGCCCGCGGCACGGTGCACTTCGCGTCCGCCGACCACTGCAGCTGGCACGAGCTCGCCGAGGTGCTGCTGGAGATCGGCGGTCAGCTGTTCCCCCTGCGCGCGCAGGCGGTGAAGCCCGTCACGTCCGACGTGTGGAAGCGTCCGGCGCAGCGACCGGCCTGGTCCGTGCTCGATACCGCCCGCTACACCGCGCTCACGGGCAGGACGCCGCCCCACTGGCGCGACGCCATCGAGCGCTTCCTCGCGCGCCACGCCCACGACCTCCTCGTCCCCTACGGTTGACATTTCGGGCCGCGCGGCCCATCAAGAGGGGCTTCGGAATGGATCCGAAGGGAACGCGCACGCACGAAGGTCCGACCATGACCCGACACACCTTCCGCAAGGTCGACACCCAGGTCGACTACGTGAAGCTCGAGCACGACATCCTCGCCTTCTGGGACGACAGCAGGGCCTTCGACCAGCTCCGCGACAAGATCCGCGGCGGCCCCCACTGGTCGTTCCTCGACGGTCCGATCACGGCCAACAATCCCATGGGCGTGCACCACGCCTGGGGCCGCACACTCAAGGACCTGTACCAGCGCTACCACGCCATGCTGGGCCACGATCAGCGGTTCCAGAACGGGTTCGACTGCCAGGGGCTGTGGGTCGAGGTGGAGGTGGAGAAGGAGTTCGGCTTCGAGACCAAGCGGGACATCGAGGCGTTCGGCCTGGACAGGTTCGTGCAGGCCTGCAAGGACCGCGTGCGCAAGTTCTCGGAGATCCAGACCGAGCAGTCGATCCGGCTGGGCTACTGGATGGACTGGGACGACTCGTACTTCACGATGACGGACGAGAACAACTACACCATCTGGTCCTTCCTCAAGAAGTGCCACCACCGCGAGTTCATCTACAAGGGCGTGGACGTGATGCCCTGGTGCCCCCGCTGCGGCGTGGGCCTTTCCCAGATGGAGATGCACGAGGGCTACCAGCTCACGGCCCACCGCGCCGTGTTCGTGCGCATGCCGATCCGCGGCCGCGACAACGAGTTCTTCGTGGTGTGGACGACCACTCCGTGGACGCTGACGTCCAACGTGGGCCTGTCCGTGCACCCGGACCTGCCGTACGCCCGGGTGCGCTGCGGCGACGAGGTGTACTACCTGGCCGAGGGCACCCTGGAGTTGAAGCGCCTGGAGGAGGAGCACCGGCTCGGCCCCAAGCGGGGCGCGTGGGTGAAGGGTGTACCCAAGCTCAGGAGCCCGGCGGACTTCTTCCGCGCCAGGGGTGGCTTCGAGGTCGAGGAGATCGTCAAGGGCGAGACCCTGCTGGGCATGCAGTACGACGGCCCGTTCGACGACCTGCCCGCGCAGTCCGTGCCCGGCGGCACGCCGTGGCCCGACGAGAAGCTGGCCGCGGCCGGGGCCACCGGCATCACCTGCCACAAGGTCATCCCCTGGAACGAGGTCAGCGACGCCGACGGTACCGGCATCGTGCACACTGCCCCGGGCTGCGGCAAGGAAGACCACGAACTGGGCGTGGAGCACGGCCTGGTGGCCATCGCGCCGCTGGACGAGGCAGGCGTGTACGTGGACGGCTTCGGTGAGCTCACCGGTCGGTCGGTGCTGGACCCGACCACCACCGACGTCATCATCGATCACCTGCGGCGCACCGGGCACCTGTTCGAGATCGAGCAGTACCCCCACTCCTACCCCCACTGCTGGCGCTGCCACACCGAGCTGCTCTTCCGCGAGGTAGAGGAGTGGTACATCGACATGAGCTGGCGCGAGGAGATCAAGGAGCAGGTCCACAAGATCCACTGGATCCCGGCGTACGGGAAGGACCGCGAGCTGGAGTGGCTGGACAACATGCGCGACTGGATGATCTCCAAGAAGCGCTACTGGGGTCTGGCCCTGCCCATCTGGCACTGCGAGTGTGGCTGGTTCGACGTGGTGGGCTCCAAGGAAGAGCTGGCCGAGCGCGCCGTGGAGGGCTGGGAGGCCTTCGAGGGCAACTCCCCGCACCGCCCCTGGATCGACGCGGTCAAGCTCGAGTGCCCTGACTGCGGCCAGAAGGTCTCCCGCATCGAGGACGTGGGCAACCCGTGGCTGGACGCGGGCATCGTGCCGTACTCCACGGTGCACTACAACAGCGACCGCGAGACCTGGGAGAAGTGGATCCCGGCCGACCTGGTGCTGGAGTGCTTCCCGGGCCAGTTCCGCAACTGGTTCTACGCGTTGCTGGCCATGTCCGCGATGATGGAGCGCATCCCCCCGTTCAAGACCCTGCTGGGCCACGCCCTGGTCCGCGACGAGCGTGGCCTGGAGATGCACAAGAGCAAGGGCACCGCCATCTGGTTCGACGACGCGGCCGAGAAGATGGGCGTGGACGTGATGCGCTGGATCTATGCCGGCCAGAACCCCACGACCAACCTCAACTTCGGCTACGGCGTGGGCGACCAGGTGCGGCGCCGCACGGTCAACACCCTGTGGAACGTGTACGCCTTCCTGTGCAACTACGCCCGCCTCGACGGCTTCGATCCGGCCGCGGAGCGCGTGCCCGTGGACCAGCGGCCGGACATCGACCGCTGGCTGCTGAGCAACCTGCAGATCCTGATCCGTGACGCGCGCCAGCGCTACGAGGCATTCGAGGCGCAGCACGTGGTGCGCGTGGCCGACCGCTTCATCGACGACCTGTCCAACTGGTACGTGCGTCGCAACCGCCGCCGCTTCTGGCGGGGCGCGGGCGAGGACGACACCGACAAGCTCGCCGCCTACCAGACCCTGTACGACGCGCTGCTGACCTTCCTGGAGGTCACCGCGCCGATCATCCCGTTCGTCACGGACCACATGTACCGCAACCTCACCCCGGCAGACGGCGATGCGTGGCCCGCCAGCATCCACCTGCGCGACTTCCCCGAGGTGGACGAGGACCTGCTGGACGAGGACCTCTCGTTCGCCATGAACGAGGTGGTCACCGTGGTGTCCCAGGCCCTGGGCCTGCGCAAGGCGCAGAACCAGCGCGTTCGCCAGCCCCTGGCGAAGCTGACCGTGGTGCCCACAGATGACCGCACCGGCGCCGCCATCGGCCAGTTCGCCGACGTGATCGCGGCCGAGCTCAACGTCAAGGCCGTGGAGCTGGGCGAGTCCGCGGACGACCTGCTGAGCTACGAGGTCAAGCCCAACTTCAAGGCCCTGGGTCGGCGGCTGGGCAAGATGACCCCGCGTGTGGCCGCGGCCGTGGCCGAGCTCGATCCGACCACCCTGGCCGAGGCCACCGCCGCGGGCAGCGCCGTGCGCGTGACCGTGCACGACGCGGCCTACGAGATCGAGCCCGAGGACTACTCCCTGGCCGCGGTCACCCCGGACAACCTGGCCGTGTCCGAGACCCGGACCGCGACCCTGGCCCTGGACGTGGAGATCACGCCGGAGCTGCAGGTCGAGGGCCTGGCCCGCGACGTGGTCCGCCACGTGCAGCAGCTGCGCAAGGACCGGGACCTGGAGATGGAGGACCGCATCACCTTGCGCTGGTCCACCGACGACGAGGACCTGCAGCAGGCGTTCGGCGTCTGGCGCGACTACATCGCCGCCGAGACCCTGGCCACGGCCATGGACCAGATCGGCGACCTGCCCGACGGCAAGACCGTCAAGCTGGTGGGCCGCAGGATGACCATCGACCTCGACAAGGCCTGAGCCGCCCGCTCAGCGCAACCCCGAACTCCCCCGCACGCAGTTGCGGCCGTCGGCCTTGGCCCGGTACAGCGCCTCGTCGGCCATGGCCAGCAGCGCGTTCTCGTCCGCCGTGCGGATGGTCGCACAGGCCGGGTCCGCGCCATCGTCCAGCTCCGGCCACACCGGCACGAAGCTCGCGCAGCCCACGCTGGCCGTGATCCGCACTTCGCGTCCACCGATACGCACCACCATCGCCTCCACGCCAGCCCGGATCCGCTCCCCCATCTCCAGCAGCCCGCGATCGTCCGTGCCCCGCAGCAGGATGCAGAACTCCTCGCCGCCGAAGCGGTACACCGAGTCCTCCCCGCGCACGCTGCCGCGCAGCACCCGTGACACGGACATCAGCACCTCGTCGCCCACGATGTGGCCGTAGCGGTCGTTGACCGCCTTGAAGCGGTCCAGGTCCACCAGCATCACGCACACCGGCGACTCGTGGCGCATGGAGAAGCTCATCTCCTCGCGCAGCCGCTCGTGCAAGTAGCGCCGGTTGCCCGCCCCGGTCAGCGGATCGCGGAACAGCTGCTGGTGCAGCCGGTCGATGGCCCGGCCCTCGATGGCGTCCACCACCGCGAACTGGACGACCGTGCTCGGTCCGAAGCGCAGCCGGCACGACCACGGCAGGTCCACGGCGTCGTGCACCCTGGCGTCGTCGACGAACGTGCCGTTGCGGCTGTTGAGATCCCTCAGCCGGTAGTGCTCCTCGCCCGGCTCGATGACCGCGTGGTGCCGCGACACCGTGGTGTCGGTCAGGCACACCTCGGCGTCCTCCCCCCGGCCGACCGTGCCTCCCTGGTCGTCGAGCAGGAACACCGGCCGCATGGACTTGCCCTGCAGCACGGTCAGGGAGATACCGATCGGGTGGCCATCGGATTGCACCGCGGGTACGTCCTCGTCGTCTGCCGTGGGCAGGACGAGCTCGGTGGTGACCGTGGCCTCCTCGTAGACGTCGTCGTACTGGTCGTCGTACTGGTCGTCGCCCATGGTGCTCCCCCTTCCCCCCTCCTCCACGGGAGAGTTCTCAGCCGATCCCTCATCGGGATCGTACCACCGCGGACGCCGTCCGACGCTTTCGCGCCACTTCCCCAAGGCGCTGGTCCGCGACCTGCTACGATCACCGGGCAAGCTCTCAGGGGAACCTCGCGATGCACAGACCGCTCTTCATCCAACTAGTGGCTGTGGCCACGGCCCTGTCACTGCTCGGCTGTCCGGACGAGCAGGACCTGTTCGACTTCGACGGCGACGGGGTCAACGACAACGAGGACTGCGCACCCGAGGACGCCTCGATCCATCCCGGCGCGGAGGACGCCCACGGCAACGGCGTGGACGAGGACTGCGACGGCGCCGACGGCGTGGACTCCGACGGCGACGGCTACGCGGGCAACGCCAGCCCGGAGACCGACGACTACGACTGCAACGACAGCACGGCGGACGTACACCCGGGCGCCGACGACCCCTGGGGCGATGGCGTCGAGAGCAACTGCGACGGCGTGGACGGCGAGGACGACGACGGCGACGGCTTCCCGGGCAACGCGCCCACCTCCAGCGAGCTGCACGACTGCGACGACTCGAATGCCGACATCCACCCCGGGGCCGAGGAGGTCGATTGCGACGGGCTGGACAACGACTGCGACGGCAACACCCTG
>CAZXHG010000102.1:0-31749 GCA_964639985.1 uncultured Rickettsiales bacterium | reverse complement strand
GTGGGGATCGAGCCAGGAGTCCAGGTCGTCGCAGTCCCCGTCGCAGGCGGACGCACCGTCGCCGTCGCCGTCCACCAGCTCGTCGGTGAGGGGATCGCAGTCGTTGTCCCAGCCGTCACAGACGTCCGGGTTGCCCGGGTACATGAAGGGATTGGTGTCGTCGCAGTCGGTGCAGAACATGTGGCCGTCGCCATCGTCGTCCGGCACCTCGGGATCCAGGTCGTCCACCAGACCATCGCAGTCGTTGTCCTGGCCGTCGCACAGCTCCTCGGCACCCGGCCACAGCAGGGGATCGCCGTCGTTGCAGTCCCCGTCGCAGGTGCTCACACCGTCGCCATCCAGGTCCAGGGGGTTCTTGACCGCGGTGCTGTCGTCGCAGTCCCCGGCGCACTCGGACACGCCGTCCCCGTCCTCGTCGGTCAGCTCGTGGGTGGCGGGATCGCAGTCGTTGTCCTTGCCGTCGCAGACCTCGGGCATCTGCGGGTTCACGTCCGGATCGGTGTCGTCGCAGTCGCGGCAGGCGCGGATCCCGTCGCCGTCCACGTCCGGCACGTCCGGGTCGCGGTCGTCGACGTGGCCGTCGCAGTCGTTGTCGCGGCCGTCGCAGATCTCGACCTCGTCCGGGCTGCGGTGGGGATCGGTGTCGTCGCAGTCGCCCTCGCACTCGGTGTAGCCGTCGCCGTCGAGGTCCACGTCGTGGCGGTCGACCCGGCCGTCGCAGTCGTCGTCCAGGGACCCGCCGCAGGCGATCGGCGCCCCGGGGTAGATGTCGTCGTCGTCGTCGTCACAGTCGCCATCGCAGGTCGTGTACCCGTCGTGGTCCATGTCCCACAGCTCGCGGGTGTCGGGATCGCAGTCGTTGTTCTTGCCGTCGCAGATCTCGTCGGCGCCCGGGTACACGGTCGGATCCTGGTCGTCGCAGTCCTCGGGCCGCTCCCAGCCGTCGCCGTCGGTGTCCAGGGGGAGCGGGCCGAGTTCGTATACGAGCTCCTCGCTGCTCGGGCCGCAGGCCACGAAGAGGGTCGAGACCAGGATCAGGGGTGCGACCCGAAGCCGTTCGACATGCACGACGCGTTCCTCCCTGCCCGGGGGAACGCGCGCAGGGGAGGGTCTATTGCACGGCGCGCACACGGGCACGAAGGTACCCGTGCACCCTCCTGCACGTGCGGGGATGGACCCTCACTCCCGGACCCTGATCCGTCGGAGGATCGGGGAACCATCACACCGAGGGAGGAACCCATGCGCGACACCTGTACGACGCTCGCACTGCTCGCTGGCCTGAGCCTCGTCCTGGGCTGTCCGGCCGGGGATGCGGCCGACGACGACGACGGCCAGAACGCGGCCGACGACGACGATTCCTGGAGTGACGACGACATGTCGGACGACGACTACGCGGACGACGACGACGCCTGGCAGGGCGACGACGACGGCGAGTACACCGACGACGACGATGACGACGACGACTCGGCGGCCGCGGACGAGTGCGACGAGATCCCGGTCGATCCAACAACGTTGTATCTCTCCGCGGACGACTCCAACTCCCAGGCCGCGCCGGCCATGGCCCGCCAGCTGATCGAGGAGGGCAACCAGATCCACGGTGGCATGCGGCCCTACGAGTTCCTCAACTACTACAACTTCTACTTCCCGCCCGCCGACGCCGGTCACCTGGACATCCACCCCCAGGTGCAGCTCGACGAGGACGGCACGTACACCATGTTGATCGGGATCGTGTCCCCCTCGGCCGACGACATCGGCCGACGGCCGCGGTCACTGACCTTCTCCATCGACTCGTCCGGGTCCATGGGAGGGCACCCGCTGGACATGACCAAGGCGGTCCTGACCCAGGTGGCCCACAACCTCGAGGCGGGCGATATCGTCAGCATCCTGAGCTGGGACACCAACGTCGACGTTCCCCTGGAGCTCGAGGAGGTGTCCGGACCGGACGACCCGGAGCTCATGAGCGTCATCGACGCCCTGGGCACCGGCGGTTCCACCAACCTGGAGCAGGGCCTGGAGCGGGCCTACGAGCTGGCCGAGGCCTCTTTCTCCGAGCACCGGCTCAACCGCGTGATCCTGCTCAGCGACGGGGGCGCCAACGTGGGCGTGACCTCCGAGCAGCTGATCGCAGCCCACGCCGACGACGCGGACGGCGAGGGCATCTACATGGTGGGCATCGGCGCGTCCTCGCCGGCCAGCTACTACTCGGACAACCTGATGGACGCGATCACGGACGCGGGCCGCGGGGCGTACGTGTTCATCGACGACCAGGACGAGGCGGCCACCATCTTCGGCGACGACGAGCGCTTCCTCACCGTCATGGAGGTGGCGGCGCGATCCGTGCAGGTGGAGATGATCATGCCCGCGGGCTACGTGATGCAGGAGTTCCACGGCGAGGAGTACTCCGAGGACCCGCAGGAGGTGGAGCCCCAGCACCTGGCCCCGGGGGACGCCATGCTGTTCCACCAGGTGCTCACCGACTGCACGCCCGAGGCCCACGACGGCACCGAGGCGTTCCAGTTCACCGTGACCTGGGTGGACCCGGTCACCCGCAACCCCCAGGTGGACACGGTGACCCTGACCGTGGATGAGATGCTCGCCGAGGCCGACACCCAGCTGCTCAAGGCCAACGTGATCGTGGACTACGCCATGGCCCTGACCGACGTGTGGGACCTGCCGGCCGCCGAACGGGAACCGTTCCTCACCGAGCTGCGGGACACGGCCGACGACGTGTACATGAACACCGGCGATGCGGACCTGGCCGAGGTGGCCACCTACCTGGGCATGTACATCGACAACCTGTAGGGATCAGGGATCTCCGATCCCCTCGCAGATCCGCTGCCACTGCCACTCGACGTCCGCACGGATCCCGTCGTCGACCGTGCCGTCGGTGAACAGCACGTCCACCCCGTCGGCAGCCACCCGCTCACACGTCTGCACGGTCCGGTCGTAGCTGTCGCACAGGGCCACGAGGTAGGCATCCCGGTGCTCTCCGCCCAGCTGATCCCAGAACTCGTCGCCCATCTCCCACCTCGCCTCGAGCAGGGCCTTCGCGTCGTCCATGCGGCCCTGGCGCACGTGAGGGCAGGCCTCGGCCAGCGTCCGGTTGTGGGTCACCAGGCCCTCGGCGAGCGCCTGCTCGGCCTCGGGATCACCCCACATGGAGCTGAGCGCCGCCTCCTCGGCCCAGACCGGCGAGGCAGGCGGGAACAGGCACAGCACCGCGCAGGCGAGCGCGGCTCCGCCGCCCAGCAGGCCGGCCGCCATGTCCGCGGCCGGAGGCAACGGCTGCTGGGTCTTCGACGGCATCACCCAGCCCAGGGCTCCGCCCGCCACGAAGCCCGCGATGTGGGCCACGTTGTCCGCGCCGATCACGAACCCGAACAGGATCACGTACACCGCCCACTTGACCATGCGGTTGCGAACCTCGTGGCCCACGGTGGTGCCGTCCCTGTGCCCCCAGCCCGCGGCCAGGCCGATCAGGCCCATGATCGCGCCGGATGCGCCGATGCCCACGCCGTCGAGGAACAGGTAGCTGGCCGAGGACGCGGCCACGCCGGTGACCATGAACAGCGCAAGGGTGCGCGCGCGGCCGAACAGGTCCTCGATGGCCGGGCCGATCTGCCACAGGGCGAACACGTTGAACCCGATGTGCCAGATGCCCGCGTGCAGGAAGATGCAGGTGCCCAGCCGCCACCACTGCCCTCCGGCGATGGCGGGCGGCCACGAACCGCCGTAGCGCACGAGCAGCTCGCCGTCGAACGACCAGGTGGCCCAGCCCGCGGGTGACGCGCCGCCCACGTCCGCGATCATGCGCACGTAGATAACGATCAGCACCAGGCACAGGGCCGCGCTCACCGACAGGGTCCCGGGCAGGGTCAGGCCGATGCGCTGCAGCACCTGCCAGTTGCGCGACGTGAGCCGCGCGCCACAGCGATGGCACTCCCGGTCGTCCCGGTCGCACAGGGCCCCGCATTCGACACAGTGCTTGTGCTCGTAGCGGATGTGGGCGGCCTTGTCCCGCGCGGCCTTGGCCTCGAACCCGACCCGCTGACGCAGCCGTTCCAGCTTCCACCGGGTCCGCACGGGGTTCATGCCCAACAGGGCCGCGAGCCGCACCAGCAGCTCGATCCAGTCGACCTCGGGTTCGCGGTCATCGGCCATGGGCGGATTCCCCTACTTGAGCGTCTCGGTCTCCACCGACATCTCGCAGGTCAACGTCACCTCGACATCACCCGACTCCCTGGCCGGGAAGACCCAGCCGCCCAGGCGCTGCTCGCAGCAGGTGACGAAGGCGCCCAGGTCCACGTCCGCTGGCCCGACGCGCACCGCGCCCACCGTGCCGTCCGGGAGGATGGTGAGCCCGACCTCGACCGTGCGCTCGTGATCGCCCGAGGCCTCGAACGCCTCCTCGTAGCACCGCCGGACATCCAGCCGCTTGCGCTGGACCACGCGGCGGACAGCGGAATGCTCGCCGGACGCCGGGTCGAGACCGGAAATCTCCATGTTCGACGACATGCGCGTGTCGGTTCGCATCGGGTGCTGGGCCACCATCTCCACGTGGTGCCAGTCCGGCTCCGGCTCGGCCAGCTGCGGGGGTGGGTCCATGGCCACCATCTCGGCGTGATGCCAGGTGGGATCCGGAGTGATCTCCACGGTGTCGGGAGCGACCGTGGCAGCCTTCGCCAGCCACGCGCCGCCGTTCCGCTCGTACTCCAGCCGCACGTCCCGCACGCCGGCCAGGGCGAGCCCCTGCAGGGCAATCCTCAGCGTCGCTCCAGCGTCCTCGTCTACCCCCTCGATCTGCGCCCAGTACACCGTGGAGGTCGCATCCACGTACAGGGTCATCGAGGCCCCGCCGGGCGCGTCCGGCGCGGCGCCGGCCACGAGTTCCAACGACGTTGTCGCATCTCCTACAGGCCAGAACACGTCCTCCTGCGCCCGGGCCGCATCCACCTCCTGCGCACTGAACGAGGGCACGTCCGAGTTGCCGATCGCCCGGTCCGGGAAGACCAGCCCCTCGCGAGCCGGGCAGTCGAACGTGATCGTGCCGTCCTCCCGCACGTGACAGTACTCGAGCTGCCCCTGGGCGTTCACGTACAGGTCCATGGACAGGCCGTGGCCGGGCTGCACACGCGGGGCGACCAGGGGCAGCACCTGCTGGGCTGCCTGGCGCATGGCCTCGATGTCCGCGGGGAGCGGCTCGGCCACCATCTCCGAGTAGTGGTAGTCCTTGCCCAGCCGCTCCTCGACCGCCTCACAGCACCCGCCGGTCATGGCCACGGTGGCGACCAGGCCGGCGGCGGCGGTCCGACGCCAGGGAGAGCGATCCCGCTCCTCGCCAGCGACATGCTGCAGCTCATCAAGCAGGGCGCGCCCCGCCTCCATCAGGGCCTGGTCGGCCCGATCCACTCCCGCTCGCTCCCGCGCCACGATCTCGCCGGGTGCCACCCCCTCCCCCGCGGCCCGCACCACGGCCTCCAGCCGGTCGCACGTATCGAGGTTCACCCGCCGCAGGTAGGCTTTCACGCGCCGCCGCAGGTGGGCCCGTGGCCCGAAGAAGTGCTCGGCGAGCTGCAGCTGGTAGTCCACCTGCATGGCCATGTGGTGTGCGCCGGGCATTCCGTAGACGCGCTCGTGGAACAGCGCACGCATGGCCTCGAAGGCCCGCTGGGCGCGCTCGTCCGCGATCCGGTAGTCGCGACCCCACCACGTGCCCCGCAGCCGGCCCTGGCGTTGCAGCCGGTCCTCCAGCGGGGTGCCCGCGTACACCTCGGTGCGACAGAAGTTCATCGGGTTGCGGGTGTGCTCCCGCAGGAACGCGACGTTGCCCGCCAGTTCATCGAGTGTGGTGTCGGGATCCAGCAGCAGCAGGTTGTAGCAGACGTGTACCCCCAGATCGTTCAACACCTGGAGCGCGCGCTCGTTCTGGGCGACCGTCTGCCCGCGCCCCAGTCGCTCCAGGGCTCCTGCCGTGCCCGCCTCGATCCCGAGGAACACGCGGAACAGGCCCAGGTCCACCAGCCGGCGGAACACGTCCGGATCCACGCTGTCCGGTCGTGCCTTGATCGCGAACGCGATACCCCCGAGTCCCCGGGCTCGGACGGCTCCGGCGAGATCCTCGACCCTGGCGGTTGCGTCGGCAGTCCGCCGGGGCAGGAAGTTGTCGTCGTGGAAGTTGAAGATGCGCACACCCCGGTCGTGCAGCCAGGCCATCTCGTCGACCACGTCGCCCACGGACCGCATGCGCAGCCGGGGCGCGCCGCACATCCGGTGCCACGCCGCGATCGAGCAGAACGCACACGCGTGCGAGCAGCCCCGAGACGACAGCAGGTCCGCGATGGCGATGCCGTGGTAGCGAGCGAACGGCTCCTTGTGCACGGGCCAGGGCAGGTCGTCGAGCTCCGGGGGTATCGCCAGCTCGTTTCGTACGAGCACTCCCCGTGAATCACGCCACACCAGCCCCTGCACGTCGCGGGGATTCCCGCCCCGGGCCAGCGCCCGCATGATCCCCTCCCCCTCCCCGATGGCCGCGGCATCGAGCTGGGGGATCTCGCCGAGCAGGGCCTCGGCGTTGAACGCAGCGAAGTGGCCGCCCGCCACGAGCAGGCCCCGGTAGCCGGACCCGCGGACCGCGCGCGCCAGGTCGGCGAACTCCCGCGCACGGGCGGTGAACACCATGGACAGCCCGGTCACGGCCGCGTTGCTGTGGGCCACGGCCACGGCCACGCGGTCGATGTCGTCCCTCCGGTCGAACGCCAGCTGGACCACGTCGTGCCCGTCCGCCTCGAGCGCGCCCCGGATGTACCGCACGGACAGGTTCTCCTCCAGTTCAGCGCCGACCAGAGCGATACGCATGCTCACCTCCAGGGGAACGTGAACGCCGACGATACCACGCCACGCACGAAGGCCTGGACAGCGGCCGACCACCTGATACCCTGCGGTCGTTCGAGGCGAAGGCCCTGGCAGGGCCGGGGCGCAAGGGGCGTGAACGAAACCGCAAGGGGGAAGCTTCATGCGGCGATTCGCAGGGACAACGACAACGTTGTACGTACTTGTGTCGATCGCGTTGGCAGGCTGCCAGGGACCGGATCCGCCCGAGGGCGGGGAGGTCACGGTCAAGGACGAAGCCGAGGCCTGGCCAGGCTACATGGTGTACTCGGGCGTGGAGAACAGCGGCGCCTACCTGATCGACATGGATGCCGATGTCGTGCACACCTGGCCGGACGATCCGGACAATCCCAACTGGGGGCACGTCGATCTGCTCGACGACACGACCCTGGTGGCGATCACGGGCGGTTTCGGTGGTCACGAGGGGTCCGTGATGGACATGGACTGGGACAACCAGGTGCTACAGTGGTTGTATCATCCTGCCCACCACGACATGTACCGCCGTGAGAATGGCAACACCGTGATCCTGGGCCGGGAGTACGTGATCAACGGCGACATCTTCCACGCCACGCTGACCAGCGACTACTTCGCGGAGATCACACCTGACGACGAGGTGCTGTGGACATGGCACACGGACGAGCACGCCACCAAGCTGCAGCAGTTCGTGGACGTGGATTTCCCGGTTCACGACCCGGACTGGGCCCACGTGAACACCGTGGAGATCATCGGGCCCAACGCCGCGGGCGACGTGGACGACCGCTTCCGCGAGGGCAACCTGCTGTTCTCGTACTGCGCGCTGGACACGATCGGGATCGTGGACATGGACTCCATGGCCATCGTGTGGGCCTGGGGCCCGGGCGAGCTCGAGGGTCAGCACGCGCCCACCATGCTCGAGGACGGCCGGATCCTGATCTACGACAACGGCTCCACGCGCGAGTGGACGCGGGTGTTCGAGCTGGATCCGTTGACCGAGGAGATCGTGTGGTCCTACGAGGCCACGCCCCGCGAGAGCTTCTACTCCCGCATCTACGGTGGCGCCCAGCGGTTGCCCAACGGCAACACCCTGATCACCGACTCCCTGGTGGGCCGGGCCTTCGAGGTGGCCCGCGATGGCGAATTGGTGTGGGAGTGGTACGGGTGGGAGACCCACGAGGACGAACCCATGCCTTTCTATCGCGCGCTGCGCTACCCGCCGGAGCTGTTCGAGGAGCTGCTGTAGCTCCGCAATAACCCCGCACTGGCGCCGTTCTCCAGAATGAAGGTTGTTGCCGGGGGACTCGCTCTCCAGCCCGGCAGCGTGGCGCCCGGGCCGGTGTCTCGTGCCCCTACACCGCCGATTCGGCGACCGGTCCCGGGTGCCCGCCCTTCAGCTTCCCCGGAGGTCCTCCATCCACCCGGCGAGCGGCTGCACGACGACATCGGGAGTCCTCAACCAGCCGAAATGCCCCCGTGCCTCGCCCAGGGCGTCTCGATCGAGGTGGACCTCGGTGACGGGCGCCCGTCCTAACTTGGCCCACAGGTTCCTGCAGGCCCGGCGAGGAGCCAGCGCGTCGCCCCCGAAGCTGATGCCCAGCACGGGCACGGTCGCGCGGGCCATGGCAGCCTCGTAGTCCAGCTCGGTCCGGGCGACCCGGTACTGCCCGGAGCGGCCGTTGACCGACCAGTCGCGGATCACGCCCCTCGCCTCCACCCCGGCGAAGCGCAGCTTCTTGCCCGGGAACACGCCCAGCAGTTCGGCCACCAGGCGGGCGGCCTGAGTGCCCGCGAGCACACCCAGGTCCAGCGGAAAATCCCAGCCGCGATGGTCCACCGAGCACGCCGACACCAGGGCCAGCCCGTCCAGGTGTGTGGGGAAGGCGCCCGCGTACAGGGCGCCCAGCTGGCCCCCGAGGCTGTGGCCGAGCAACACCAGGGAGGAACCTGGGAACCGTTCGCGGCAGGCACGGACGATCGCGGCGATGTCCAGGGTTACCAGCTCGTGGTACCCGAAATCCACCTGCCGCGAGGGCCGCACCTCGCTGTCGCCGTGCCCGCGCAGGTCCATGGTGACCGCGGTCGCCCCCTCCGCGGCCAGCGCCTCGGCCACCCGGTGGTAGGACCGGGCACGCACGCCCATGGCCGGGACCACGAGCACCACCACCCCGGACGCGCTCGAGGACGGCCGGTACACGGCGGCGGCAACGGCTGTGCCGTCGTCCGTGTCGACCCTCCAGGCGCGGTCCGGGCCCGTGTCCATCGCGGTTCCCCTGGCTGTGGCGGGAGGATACCATCCCGGCCGTGGGGAGCCGGTTGCCCCTTTATGTTCGTGTCAATTCTTTCGTCAGGCGGTTTCCGCAAGATGCATGATCTGTACACCGTTCTCCGACGGTTCGACGGGAAACCATCCTTGACTCGAACGATCTCCTGGGCGGCGATCGGGCGATGAGGTCAGCGCACCGCTCCGGCCTGTTCGCGGGTGCCTTCCTGCTCGCCCTGGTGCTGCTCGTGTGGCTCGTCCTGCGCCCCGATACCCCACCGGCGGCGTCGTCCGACCGCGAGCCTCGCGAGGTCGACACGCCCCCGCAGCCCCCTGCCGAGCCATCCGCCTCGGCTCGATCGCCCCAGGACCGGCTGCCGTCCCCCGAGCTCGAGGAGGAGTTCGAGGCGCTGGTGGCAGCGGCCTCCCAGCTCGCGGCCATGCCCGACGAGTACCACGAGGGCGTGAAGTGCGAGCTGGCCGAGCCCATCGAGCCGTACCAGGGGGTGTTCGTGATGATGTGGGGGGACATGATCTACGGGTCCTACCCGGCGTTCACCCAGGGCACGACCGTGAGCCTTGACGTGGCCCGCCCCAGCGGCCAGGGGTACCTGCACGTGCCGGGCCGGCAGCCGGTGTGGGTGGAGTTCCGCAACCACTTCCGCTGGCCCGAGGGTTCGGGCGAGGCCCTGCAACGGCTGCACGAGCAGGGCATGAGGATCCCGGAGGGGGAAGCCGCGTGTTCGCCCGAACCGATTCAGCTGGTCGAGGGCGAGGCGATCGTGCGGGGTCACGTGCGCAACGCCGAGGGGCAGCCCGAGGGACGGATCTGGGTCGCGGGGTGCGGGGGGCACACCCTCACCGAGGAGGACGGCAGCTACGAGCTGTCCGTGCTGCCTGACCCGTGTGCGGTCCGCGCGTACCGCATGGACGGCCTGTTCACGGCCCGGGGTAGCGAGGAGCCGGTGGCCCCGGTGCCGGGCGAGGACAGGGTCGTGGACCTGGCCGTGCCCGACTGGCCCACGGCCGGCATGGGCATCGCCTTTCGCCAGGGCGACGGCGGCATGGAGGTGCTGCGCGTCATCGAGGGAGGCGACGCATTCGACCAGGGCCTGCAGTCCGGCGACCTGATCGTCGGCATCGAGGGCCAACCCACTGCGGACATGCCACTGGAGTCGTTCGTGGACCTGGCCCTCGGCCAGGAGGGCTCGGAGGTGGCGCTGGGCATCGCCGAGGGCGATGCGGTGCGCGAGGTCACGATCACGCGGCGGACGCTCGAGTGAGCCTCCCAGAACTTATGAACTTATGAGCGTCCCTTTTTCCCTTCGCTGATAGGATCCGGGGAGAAGGGAGAGCCATGAGGCGATGGATCCTGCTGCTCGGAATCGTGGGTGTGCTGGTCGCGGCCGGGTGCGATGGGCCCGTGGCCGACGACGACGACACCACGGCCGCGGACGACGACGACACCACGCCGGACGACGATGACGACGACACCACGCCGGACGATGACGACGACGACACCACGGCGGTGGAGGATGCGGATGGGGACGGTTGGACCGAGGCGGACGGGGACTGTGACGACGGGAACCCGGCGGTGTACCCGGGCGCGACCGAGGGGTGCGACGGGGTGGACTCGGACTGCGATGGGGTGGTGCCACCGGAGGAGATCGACGGGGACGGGGACAGCCTGTCCGAGTGCGAGGGGGACTGCGACGACAGCGAGCTGACCGTGTCGCCCAACGCGCCCGAGGTGTGCAACGCGCGGGACGACGACTGCGACCTGTCCGTGGACGAGGGGTTCGACCAGGACGGGGACGGGTACACCACGTGCGGGCCGGACGGGGTCTCGCACACGGATGATGACGACTGTGATGATCTGGATCCGGCAGTGTATCCGGGAAATGGTTGCTGAGCCGTAGGCTCCGAGCCATGAACTCCAATCGCGCGCGCGTGCGAAACCCTGGTAGAATCACGGCTACATGGGAGCAACGGGGCAGCCGCAGGGTATCCACCCTGGGGGCTGTGTGGACGCTGGAGATCCCAAGGCAAAGCAACTGACCACGGTTCGAGTACCGCCGCAGTTCGAGGAGCCGTTCCTCCGGGCCGAGGAGTACGTACGCGAGTACTTCTCGATCCGACGGCACGAGCCCACGGAGGGCTCGGTCCGGATCTACGACGAGCGCTACATCAACGTGCGCGCCGCGGCCATGTCCGTGGAGTTCTTCGAGGTGGTGCGGCAGATGTACCACGACCGCAGCCCGGCCGAGGCCGAGGCGGTCGCGCACTCGCTGCTGTTCGACATCGCCCATGCGATCGGCATGTCCGACGCACGCAACTTCCACCAGCGCATGGGCGTGACCGATCCGATCGAGCGCCTGTCGGCGGGGCCGGTACACTTCGCGTATGCGGGTTGGGCGTTCGTGGACATCGGCGCCGAGAGCCAGCCCGCGGCCGACGAGAGCTACTTCCTGGTGTACGACCACCCCTACTCGTTCGAGTCGGACTCGTGGCTGTCCGCGGAGAAGACATCGACGCGGCCGGTCTGCGTGATGAACGCCGGCTACTCGTCGGGCTGGTGCGAGGAGAGCTTCGGCGTGCCGCTGGTGGCCGTGGAGATCATGTGCCGCGCGCGCGGCGACGAGGCGTGCCGGTTCATCATGGCCCACCCGGACCACATCGAGGGGCGGATCCAGGCCTTCCTGGCCCAGCACCCGGAGATGCAGGCTGCTGACTACGCGATCCCCAACTTCTTCGACCGCAAACGCGGTGAGGAGGAACTGCGGCGCTCCAACCAGGTGCTGGCCGACAACCTGATGGCCCAGACGTCCGACCTCGCCGAGGCCAACCGGGCCCTGCGCGAGGCCCTGGCCGAGGTGGAGCGGCTGCGCAGGGCCGCGCTCGACGCCAATCCCCTGACTGGCCTGCCCGGGGGGGTGTCTGTGGAGAAGCGGATCGCGGCGGCGCTGGAGGAGCAGGCCCCGCTGGCAGTGGTCTACGTGGACCTGGACCAGTTCAAGGCCTTCAACGACACCTACGGGTTCCTCGCGGGCAACGACGTGCTCAAGTTCACCGCACGCTGCCTGGAGGAGGTGTTCGGCGGACCGGCGGACGGGCACTTCGTGGGGCACGTGGGGGGTGACGACTTCGTGGTGCTGGTCGACCGGGAGCAGCTGCGCCCGCTGACCCGGGAGTTCGCCCGGCGCTTCGACGAGGGGATCCGCGAGTTCTACGACGACGACGCCCTCGAGCACGGATGCATCGAGGCCACGGACCGGGCCGGGACCCACTCGACGTTCCCGATCATGACCGTGAGCATGGGGGCGGTGGACCTGGTTCGCGATGCGTACACCCAGGCGTTCCAGGTGAGCACGGCCTGCGCCGAGGTCAAGGGCGTGGCCAAGGGTATCCCCGCAAGCGCGCTGTTCGTGGACCGCCGGGGATCGCCCGCGTCGAGTTAGTTGATTTCTTACGTACGTCCCCTTTCTTCCCGGCCATCCGGCTTGCACTGGCCTGGCCCCATGCTTCAGCATGGGGCCAGAGGTGGTGGGTTGGACCGTGAGCGGAAGGGGGCATTCCGTGGTCAGGATGGTGGTGTGGATGGCCGCAGCGGTGCTGCTGGGGCTGATGCTGGGGTGTCCGGACGACGAACCGGTGGATGATGACGACGACACGACCGCGGCGGACGACGACACCGCGGACGAGCCGGGCGGACAGATCGAGGGGGACGAGCAGCTGTCGTTCGCGGTGACGGACGTGGGGGTGATGGTCAGCGGGACCGTGGAGATCGTCAACACCGGGATCCAGCCGCTGGTGATCTCGACGGTGCTGGTGACCGGGCCGTCCGCGGCGTTCTCGGTGGCGTTCGACGACGAGGTGACCGTGGCCGGCGAGGGGGACGTGATCCTGCCGCTGGAGGTGACGTTCACACCGGACGAGGCGCGGCTGCACGAGGCCTCCCTGGTGATCATCAGCTCGGCGTTCAACGCCGGGGGCAACGATCCGTTCACCGTGGCGCTGTCCGGCCAGGGGGTGGAGGATCTGGACGGGGACGAATACAGCGCGGGCGAGGACTACGACGAACCCGACGCGGACTGCGACGACACCGATCCGGCCATCCACCCCGGCGCGGACGAGGCCTGTGACGGCCTGGACAACGACTGCGACGGCGGGGTGGACAACGAGGACGACGCGGACGGGGACGGCGCCACCGAGTGCGACGTGTACCCGGACTGCGACGACGGCGATCCCTACACCCATCCGGCGTGGGTGGATCCCGGCGCCAGCGGCGGCTCGGGCACCAACGATCTGCCCTACGGGTCGATGCAGGACGCGGTGGACTCGTCCCACTGCGGCACGGTGCTGCTGCGCGCCGGGTCGTACTACGAGGGCCAGACCGTGAGCGTGACCACCGGCGAGGTGAGCATCGTGTCGGTGGATGGGCCGCTGGCCGCGGAGATCGACGGCGGCGGCCAGTTCCGGCTGCTGGACGTGGTGCTGGGGCCGGTGACCCTGCAGGACGTGATGCTGGTGGATGGCTACGATCCCAACGACGCGGGTGGGATCCACGCGTCCGACGACCTGGTGCTGCAGCGTTGCGCCTTCCACTACAACCGCTCGGACGATGGCGGCGGCGCGGTGTTCGCCGAGAACGCGGTCGTCACGGTGGAGGACGGCGAGTTCTTCATGAACGAGGGGCAGATGGGGGGCGGGATACTCGCACAGGGCAGCAGCAGTGACCTGACCGTGACGAACACGCTGTTCGCCGGCAACGACGCTGTGTATGGCGGGGGCCTCAGCGTGCACGACGGGATCCTGGCGGTGGAGGACTCGATCTTCCTGCTCAACACCGGGCAGTTCGGCGGGGGGGTGTCCCTGCACGCGCCGGCGAGCAGCACGATCACCGGATGCGACTTCCAGAGCAACACCACGCCCCTGGACGAGGAGTCGGGCGGGGCAGCGATCGCGCTGCAGGACGTGTCCAACCTGTCCATCGACGGCTGCTCGTTCGCGGACAACGTGGGCGTGGTGGGTGGGGCCGTGTTCGGGTACGCATCCACGATCTACGCCGATGGCGTGTCGTTCAAGGACAACCACGCGGACGGCAACGGGGGCGCGGTCTGCCTGGAGGGCAGCCTGCTGTCGGTGGAGCGTGGCCAGTTCGTGGGCAACAGCGCAGACGGGGATGGCGGCGCGATCCACGGTGCACAGTGGAGCCCGGTCACGGTGGGCCGCAGCGAGCTGCTGGGCAACACGGCCACCAGCGGCGGGGCGATCTCCGTGCGCGACGGTGATCTCGCGGTGCACAACAGCGTGTTCGATGCCAACGAGGGCGACGGCGGCGCGATCGTGTATGGCGGCAGCGACCTGGTGATGTCGTACGTCACCCTGTTCGACAACCGCGCGCCCGCGGGCTCGGGCGCGGTGTGGATCGACGAGGAGACGGCCGTGGTGGCGGTGAGCTACTCGATCTTCGCGGATAATGAACCGTACGCGCTGGCCTGCGGCGGCGCGGTGAGCACGTGGGATCACAACGACGTGCACGGGTCGGACGGGACCGGGATCGCGGATGGGTGCACCGTGGACGGGGGCACCAGCATGGCCAGCGACCCGATGTTCACCTCGGCGAGCTCGGACGCCGAGCCCCTCAACGACGACCTGCACCTGCAACCGTTCAGCCCCTGCGTGGACGTGGGGCCGGAGGGCTGCCTGGACCTGGACGGGAGCTGGTGCGACCTGGGCGCGTACGGGGGGGACGAGCCGCTGTGAGGGGGCTGTCGGGAGCGGTGTGTCGGCTCCGTCGTGAATGACGCCGGGCGTCATTCACTCCTTGAGCCGACCTACGGTGCCTGCTACATAAGGCCCCGAGGAGGCATGGGATGACGACTCTGCGTGGGCTGCTCGGGATGATGATGCTGGCGTCGCTGGTCTGGCTGGGGTGTGACACCACCGGCGGGGATGACGACGACGTAGCCGGTGGCGGCCCCGCCGACGACGACGTGGCCGACGACGACACCGGGGACGACGACACCGTACCGGTGCCCACCCACTGCGAGCCTCTGGCCGAGGGCATGAACGAGGGATTCGACGTGGACGGTGAGGAGCGGTCCTTCATCCTCAACATGCCGTCGGACGTGGAGGAGGGCGGGCCCTACCCGGTGGTGTTCAACTTCCACGGCCTCGGCGACACGGCGACCAACATGAGCTCGCTGCTGTCGGGGCACGTGGACGGGGACTGGCCGTTCATCGCGGTGACCGTGGAGGACACGGACTACCTGATGTTCAACTTCCCCCTGGACTGGGCCGTTTTCGAGGTGGACGAGAACAACAAGGAGGCGCGGCTGTTCGACGAGGTGCTGGCCTGCATCGACGCGCGCTGGGGCGTGGACGAGGACCACGTGCACGCCACCGGGTTCTCCATCGGCAGCATCTGCGTGGACATGCTGTGCACCCTGCGGGGCGAGCAGATCGCGTCCGTGGCCACCTACTCGGGCGGCTACTGGAACAACCCGGCCAACGAGGACCCCATGATCTCGTGGGCCATCTCCTGGCCGGAGTACACCACCGAGAACCTGTACCCGCAGCTGTTCGTGCACGGCGGCGAGAACGACCTGTACGACCTGGTCGTGACCGCGCTGCACTTCAACGAATACGCGATCGCGGACTCCATCTGGCTCGAGGAGAAGGGCCACGACGTGATGGTCTGCGAGCACAGCCTGGGCCACACCGTGCCCATGACCATGGCCGGCGACAAGGTGGTGCAGTTCTTCGAGGACCACCCGTACGGCACGGTGGACTCGCCGTACGCCGACGGCTTCCCGTCAGACTGGCCGGACTACTGCGAGTTCGGGCCGGCCGACTGAAGTCAGCCGAGCACCACGACCCGGTTCCGTCCGTCGTTCTTGGCCCGGTACAGGGCCTGGTCGGCCTGTGCGACCAGCTCGTTGCCGGTCAGGCTGTCGTCGTCGAAGGCGTCTCCCCCCAGTGTGCTCATGACCGTCATCTCCACCGGGTCGAGGCAGGCGCCGCCCAGGCTGGCCGTGACCCGCACCGTGGATTCGGGCTGCTCCTCCCTCCCCGGGACGGGCAGTCCGAAGTACTCGATGGCGAGCCGGATGCGCTCGCCCATGGCCTTCAGACCGCTGACGGTGACCCCGCGCGCCAGGACGCAGAACTCCTCGCCGCCGTAGCGGTAGGCGGTGTCCTCCTCGCGCACCGAGTCCAGCAGGATCCGGCCCACCTCGGCCAGCACGAGGTCCCCCACCTGGTGGCCGTACTCGTCGTTGACGGACTTGAAGTGATCCAGGTCCAGCAGCAGCACGCCCAGGGTCTGGTGGTGGCGCAGGCTGTAGGCCATCTCCTCGCGCAGGCGCTGCTGCAGCAACCGGCGGTTGCCCGTGTCCGTGAGCGTGTCCACGAACATCTCGCGGTGGATCTCGCGCAAGGAGGCCAGGCCCTGCTCGTCCACGAGGTTGCACTGCAGCACGGTGTGGGGGCCGAAGCGGATGCGGCTGCTGTCGGGTAGCCGGCGGCGGCGCTGGACGCGGCGGCCGTCGAGGAAGGTCCCGTTGGCGCTACCGAGATCCTCCAGGTGGAAGCGTTCCTCCTCGTACACGATGCGCGCATGGGTCCGCGAGACGGTGGGATCGGTGAGCCGCACCCCCAGGTCGTCGCCCCGCCCCACGGTGCCGCCGTCGAGGGCCAGTACGTACAGGTGCTGCATGCCGTCGCCGTGCAGCACCGTGAGTGACACGCCGGCCGGCGGACCGTCTCCGCTCACGACGTGATCGAGGTGCTCGGTCAGCGTGGAGCTGTCCTCCCCGCTGGCGTCCTCCAGGATGGTCCATCGTTCGAAGTCGTTCATGTGTCCCCCCGTTCAGGCCCCTCCTCTCGGGGCCAGATGTCGATCGATCCCTGGGCCACGAGGTGGACCAGGGCGTCGAGAGTGCGGTGGCGCGGCAACGGGGCCACGGCCACCAGGCGGTCCAGGGCGATGGGCTCGCGGGCGAGCGAGGCGACCATGCGATGCTCCACCCGGTTGGGCCGTGCATCCGCACCGGCAGCCACCACCTGGTCGGGATCGTCTTCGATCAGCTCCAGCAGCGGCCGCACCCACGAGTGCCAGCTGGCCGCCTCGACCAGCAGGCGCCGGGTATCCAGGTGCAGCTGCATGCGCGTGGGGAAGGTGGTGTCCCCGCCGATGAACCAGATGTCGTACCAGGAGGCCGTGCACGCGGCCATCAGGTTGTCGCGCACCACCTCCGCGATGAGGGCGAGCACGTCCTGCTCCGACATCAGCTTGCTCGCCACCAGCAGATCCGGGAGCCAGGTGTACTCGAGCTGGTCGAGCAAGTCCTTCAGCACGGCGGCCGAGACCACGCGGGTAGCCAACACCAGCCGGGCCAGCTGCCAGTCGTCCGCGTCCGACCCGCACGCGATGATGCGGCCCTCCTGCAGGTGGATCTCCAGGTCCGTGAGCCCCACGGCGCGCAGGAACAGCACGCCCGAGCGACGCTCGAGGTGCAGCTCGCGCAACGCGTCGGTCAGGATCCCCGGGGTGGAGGGCCCGGACTGACGGTCCCAGAACCAGCGGTTGGTTCGCGAGACGACACGCGCGGCCGCTGGTCGGCTGGTGGCCAGGTACCCCATCATCCTGGAGTGCTGCAAGGGACGTGCCGACACGAAATCCCGTGATCCCATGTAGTTGCGAACCGGGTGTTCCAGGATGGACCACCGGATCGCCATGAGTTGAGCCAGGGGGGTGATCCAGAACGGATCAGGGATCGTGGACGAGGTCGTCGAGCCAGGTGGTGTAGCCGAACGCGTTGCCGAGGCGGGTGTCGAGGCTCCACACCCGCTCACCGTCGGCAGCGACCTCCTCGATCCGACCCGCCGTACTCCACGTGATGCCGGTACGGCCCGTCGACAGGCGGGACACGTCGCCCAGGGCGTAGCAGTACAGGGGCGGCTCCCCGTGCTGGGACCACACCTGCTCGGCGGTCATGGCGGCGAGGTCGAGGCGGTACTCCACCGCCCGGGAGGTGAGCTCGTCCGCCGAGCCGTTGTCGAACACGAGCAGGCGGTCGTCGAACCGGTGGAACTGGTGCTGCATCTCGGGGAAGGTGGTGACCCCGTCCAGGGCCTGGAAGTCGCCCTGGTCGCCGCCGAAGCGCCAGGTGACATCGCCGGTGGACCGCTCGATGCGGAACAGGGTGTCGAGCTTGCGCGCCGACACGTAGTAGGCGTCCTCCTCCACACTGTAATCCACGGCATTGCAGTGTGCGTATCCCCAGTGGGGATCGTTGTCCGATCCGGTCAGATAGTCCCAGTGATCCCACACGAACCACAGGTCCCGCTCGCTGCCGTCCACGGCCACCTCCACCAGCCGGTCGCCGATCACCTCCTCGCCGTCTACCTCACGGGCGTCGTGACACAGCACCGCGAGGGTGCCGTCGGGCAACTCGACGAAGTCGTGGTGCTCGTCAGCGCAGGTCCCGGTCACCTCCACGGAGGTGCCGTCCAGCGAGATGCGGTGGATACCCATCGACAGGTCGTCCTGTACGTTGACCCGCATCAGCACCGAGCGTCCGTCGCGGGCGAGGTGGGCGCGGGTGGTGGCCAGGTCGTCGTCCTCGAGCAGGTACCACCACACGTACTGCCCGTCTGCGTCCAGGATCACGGTCGCTGCAGGATGACTGATCAGCGAGGTCAGCACGAATCCGCCGTGCATGCGGGCGGGGTCGCTCGACGTCACCTCCACGGCGGGCAGCGACGAGGGCACGGAGCCCGTGTGGGCGGACAAGGGCTCGCCCGGCATGGGCTCGCCGTCGATGAGGATCTCGAGCTCGTAGGCCGTGTCCGGCTTCAGGCCCAGGACCACGGCTTCGAACCAGCCGTCGTCCAGCTCACACGCGGAGGTCGTGAGATCGGGCCGGTCGACCACCTCGATCCGGACCTCGCTGCCGTGGTCGGCCGCGACGCGCACGGTGACCACCGTGGGCACCACCTCGGACACCACGATCTCGACGACGTCGGGCGGGGTACACCCCTGGGCCGTCAGGGCCAGGAGGACCCCGAGCCATGCGCGGTGGAGGCGAGACAAGCGGCGGGGATCAGGCCTTCTTGTCGGCCTTGGCAGCCTTCTTGGCCTTGTTGGCCTTGGTCACCAGGGGCGAGGGCTTGCCGCCCGCGGCGATGTGGTGCTGATAGCACATCTTCTTCTCGCCCGAGGGCATGTACACGTTCTTGTCGCAGCCCTCGGCCGAGCACTTGGGCCAGGCCCGCTTCTTACGCGGCTTCTTGGCCGGCTCGGGAGCGGCCTCGGCCGCCTTCTTCGGGGGCCGGCCCCGCTTGCGCGGCGCGGGCACCTCGGCCTCGGCCTTGGGCGCAGTCTTCTTCGCCGCCTTCTTCACGGCCTTGGCCGCGGTCCTGGGCGCGTCGGAGCTGACGTCCATGATCTCGTCGAGGGTGGCGCTGCGCAGGGCGGCGAGGATGTCGGCGGCGAACCGCTGCGACGCGGTCTCGATCGCGGCCTGCAGATCATTCTTCTTGGCCATTGGGGACTCCTGGGGGCTACTACTGTGTCTCGTGCTGCGTTCGATCGGCGGGCGCTGGGCCGGCGATACGGGTGGTACACTGTGTCCTGTCGGGTCGTATATATATGACAGCTGGCCGACAGTTACAACCGAACTCATATCCGGCTCTGTGGAATGCGCCATTCTGACGCCGGGTTCTATCTGGCCGGAATCAGACGGACCACCACCCACCGTCGAGGCGCCGCTCGACCCGCGCAACGGGGAAGAACTCACTGTAGCGGCCCGTGCCGAACGTGGGGATGCGGACCTTCATCGCGCTCCGGCTCCTCAGGCGGCCTCGGTACCGAGCTCGCCGGTCGTGGCGGCGAGGTGGGTGCGCAGCTGCTCGAACGCGTCGACCACCTCGTCGACGATGCAGCTGGGCACGTTCTGGCCGCCTGGGATCTCGACCTCCCAGCGGTCGGTGGCCGCGGGCAGGAAGGCACGCCAGCGCACGTCCGTGCCCCACACGGTGACGAGGCCCTCGGCCTCCCACTCCTGGTAGCGACGGTTGAACCAGCGGCGGACGATTCGGATGTCGTCGACGATCGAGAACATGGTGGCCTCCGTTCACCTTCGACCCGGGGTGTCGCCGGGTCCCGCACGTTCGATGTCGATACTGTTGCCGCTGCCGGCGACAGGGCCTGTCGCAAGGCCCGTGAAGGAGAGAAGGCGGCGTCAGGGTCTGTCGTCGGGTCAGAAACCAAACACGGTGGCGGACTCGTGGAATGCGTAGAACATCGGCTCCCAGGCCCTCATCAGGGTGGGCTCGTCCAGGCCCAGGTAGACCGCCTCCGGGGTCTCGGCGAGGACCTCGACGTGGTGGTCGTAGCTCTGGGGCTTGCGACGGAAGATCGGCTCGAGCTGACCGGCCAGGCGCAGGATGGCGACCGAGGGGCCGACCCGCCCGCCAATGGCGTAGGCCCGCACCGGCTGGTGGTGCAGGGCCACCACCTGCGGGATCGGCTCCGGGATGTTCCAGCGATGCAGCACGTGGCCGCCGAGCACGGCATGGTCGTAGCCCAGCAGGTCACGCTCGGTGCCGTGGATCCCGTGGAGGGCCTCGTACGGCGCCCAGCGCTCCCCGGCGTACGCGAACTCGCTGGACTGCAGCAGCAGCAGCTTGCCGATGTCGTGGAACAGCCCGCACAGCAGGATCCCGTCGCTGCAGTCGGGCCGGAAGTCCAGCGCCAGCACGCGCGCCATGGCAGCCGTGGCCGAGCAGTGGGCCCGGATCTGGCGGCCGGCGCCCGAGGTGTCGACGAGTTCGTCCATCACCGCGGTCGCGATGACCAGCTCGGTGACCGTGTCCGAGCCGAGCCGGACGACCGCATCCTTGACCGCGCACACCGGCGCACCCACGCCGAACCACGGCGCGTTGGCCGTGCGCATCACGCGGGAGGCCAGCGCAGGATCCTCCTCCAGCGCGCGGGCCACGGCCGCGATCGAGTAGTCGGCGTCGGTGAAGAGATCGAAGACCGTGCTGGCCACGGCCGATGTGGGCCGCAACCCCTCGGTCGCGGCCAGCCGCGCCGCCAGGCTGGCGGACGCGACATCGTCGTCGTCGCGTGCATCGGCTGCGGCGAACCACAGCTCCTCGACCACCGTGTCGGCGAGCTGTCGGGCAGGTCCGCGTCGCGGGTTCTCGTCGTTGGCCATCCAGGACCTCCAGTGCGGCCTTCCCGTCCACGACCACCCCTGACCCACCAGCCCTTTTCTCATTGTGGCCGGAGATCCACAGATATCCAAATAGTAGGAATTTTCGCAACAGCAGGACCTCGACATCGCCCCAGCCCGCGGCATAGGCTTGGCTGGCGAACAGGGTGACGGTGACGGCCAGTGCGGCCACGAAGGGCGAACGGTTGGTGCGCATGCCGGATCCTCCCGACATCAGCAGCTGCGGCTCTCGGTGTTAGATAAGCCCAATAACGGCATCGCAGGTGTCAAGGGTCCGGCGATCCTGGTGCGCCACAGCCACATGGATACCGAGTGGCTGACGCCCTTCGCACGCTCCCTGCGCCGCTATCGCTCCGCCCTCGCCGAGGTGCTCGACCTGCTCGAGGCAGACCCGCAGGAGCGCTTCACCCTCGATGGCGTGCCCCTGCTCTCCGCTGCCCTCGATGGCCATCCGGACGACGGGGAGGTCACGGCGACGTCGGCGTGGCACCGGCTGTACGTGGCAGGCCTGGAGGCCGGGCACGGACGGGACCCGGGCACGGGCGAGGACCTGCTCCGGCGCGTCCGGGCGCGGGCGGCCGCGGGCCAGCTGGAGATCGTGGGCACGTTCGTGCAGCCGGACACCAACCTGCCCGCGGGCGAGGCGCTGCTGCGCCACGGCCTGGAGGCGGGGCGCTGGTTCGAGGCACGGCTCGGGGTGCGGCCGGATGTGGCGTGGAACATGGACTGCTTCGGCCAGAGCGCCCAGCTGCCCCAGATCCTGCAACAGTGTGGCTACAGGGCGCTGCTGGCCTTCCGCGGGGGGCCGGTGGAGGAGCCGGGCACGTCGGGCGTCCCGCACCTGGAGCCTGCTTTCCGCTTCTCCGGACCGGACGGCACGGAGTTGCCGGTGTGGCTGCTGCCCACCGGGTACTCGCCCGGCGTGCTGCGGCACCCCCGGCCGCTGGCCTGGTTGTCCGCGGTGTGCAGGCTGCCGCGAGCCGCCCGCCACCTGGACCGGCTGGCGGGCGCGCTGCCGCTGCTGGTGCCGTTCGGCGGGGAGTTCTCCGGAGCGTTGCCCGGCATCGGCCCCACCCTGTGGCAGCTGGGCCGCGCCCTCCCCGACCGGGAGGTGAGGCTCGGTACGGCCGCGGACCTGTTCGACGCGCTGGAGCAGCACACTCCCGACCTGCCCCGGCACGAGGGAGACCTGAACCCGGTGTACCCCGGGACCCACGCGCTGCGCCCCGAGCTCAAGCGCCTGGACCGACGGGTGACCGCCGAGCTGCAGGCTGCCGAGGCCCTGACCGCGCTGGCCCTCGCCGTCACGGACGAGGACCGCTCCGCCCTGGAGCAGGGCTGGCACGCGCTGCTGACCTGCCAGGCCCACGACAGCATCGGCGGTTGCCACGTGCCCGCGGTCGCTCGAGACGTGGAGAGCCGCGGCCGTCGGGGTTCCACGTTCGCCAGGGGCGTGATCGAGCGCTGCCTCGCCGCGGCGGCGCGGCCCCGGCTCGGAAGGCGCCCGCGGGCGGCGCGTGCCAGCGACGACCGCGCCGTGGCCGTGTTCAACCCCCTGGGCCACCCTCGGACCGGCGTGGCGCGCGTTGCCTGGAACGGCCCGCCACCGGCAGAGGTGATCGGCCCGGACGGTCCCCTGCGCTTCGCGTACGTGGCCCGGGTCTCCGGCACCTTCCTGGACGTGGTGATCGGGCTGCCCGGGCTCGGCCTGGGCGTGCTCCGCGCCGTGGGTGGGCGGGCCGGAGCGTGGCGTGACGAGCCGCGATCCGTGGCCCACGACCACCTCGAGCTGGAGGGGTTGACCGTCCGGCCGCGCCCCGGGGGCGCGCTGACGCTCGACGGGCCGGGCGGCCAGGCCCGGGTGGCGCCGCTGCTGCTCGAACAGGACCGGGGAAACGCCTACCTGGTACGCCCCTCCCGGAACCTGGGCAGGGCCGAGGGGGGCACCTGGCGGGCGACGGACACCGCGCTCGGTCGAGCGATGACGTGGGAGGGGAGCCTGGGTCGAGGCCGGGCGCGCATCGACCTGGAGCAGGTGGACGGCCGCCCCTGGCTGGGGCTGCGGCTGCGCGGCGAGGGGATCCCCGATGATTCGCGCGTGCGGCTGCCGATACGCGCGCGAGGGCCAGCACGCTATGGCGTGCCGTTCGGGCAGATGGACCGGCGCGGACCGGCGGCCGCGCGGACATGGGTGGAGCCGGATCCGGGCATCGGCGTGGCCAACCTGGGCGTGCCCTCGCTGGAGATCGCGGAGGGGCGGGTCGACCTGGTGCTGGTCAGGGCGGTGCGCATGCTGAGCCACGGACTTCCGCTGCAGCGGCTGCGCATCCCGATCCGGGCGCGGGCGCGGACCGGATGGCGGGCGGACCTCGCCCTGGGCCCGGACCCGGCGCGCACGGGGGAGGAGCTCAACCGGCCACTGGTGGGCATGCCGCTGCCGTGGCGCTGGCCGGTCCGCGCCAGGCCCCGGGCCGAGGCGCTGCTGGAGGCGCCGGGGGGCGAGGGTGCACGCCTGGTGGCCGTCAAGCCGCCCTTCGAGGGGATCGGACTGGTCCTTCGTGTGCTGCAGGAACGGTGTGAGCCCGCGGTGGTCCGGCTGCACCTGCCCGGTCCGGGCGACGCGTGGCGGACCGATGCCACGGAGGAGGGGGGAGTGGCGCTGGACGTGGAAGCCGGCCACACGGTCGAGGTGACGCTGCAGCCGTGGGAGCTGTGCACGGTCGTGTGGCGCCCGCGGCCCTGATTGGGGACAATTCGGGTGTGAGGGTACTGACGACGATGTCGATCTTCGCTTGCCTGGCCGCGGGGTGCGGGCCCGTGCCGGAGCTACGTCTGCAGCTCGCGGCCGCGGATCCGGACCCGCTCGCCACGGCGGTCCAGGTGCGTGTGTCGTTCGACGACGGCAGCGGCGAGCGGGCATGGATCGAGACCGCCCTGGACGGCCCGGACGGCGAGGCCAGCACCGGGCTCACCGGTGACCGCATCGTGGACCTGGAGGTCGAGGCGCTGGACGCACAGGGCGTGGTGGTGGCGCGGGGCAGCCGCAGCGGCGATCTCACGCCGGTGGACGGAGACCGCGACGAGCGGGTGCTGGTGCTGCGGTTGGGGGCGTTCTCCACCGTGGCCGACTTGAACCTGCCCGAGGGGCGGGACCGGCCCTGTGCCGCCCTCACGACGGACGGACGGGTGCTGGTGGCCGGCGGTGGGCCGGCGGGGAGCGCGCTGCTGGATCTGCAACTCGCGACCCTGGCCCCGGGCGCAGACGAGCTCGAGGCGGATCGGATCGGGTGCAGCGCGGTCACCGTGGACGACGGGCGCGTGGTGCTCGCCGGGGGAGGCAAGCCCGGGGTGGAGATCCTGGACGGGGACGGCGCCCTGATCACAGCGGAAGACACCGGCCGTCCCGATGGGGCCCTGGCCGCGCTGGCCGGGGGCGAGGTGGCCTGGTGGGCCGGGGGCGGCGTGGACGCCGAGCACATGACGTCGGATCTGGTGTCCGGCGACGGCAGCGTCGACCAGGGGCCGACGATACCGGACGAGGCGCGCGCCGGCGTGGCCGCGGCCTGCCGGATGGACGGCGATGTGTGCGCGGTGTTCGGCAGCGCGCTGGGGCCGGACGGCTGGTGGCAGGCCGAGGCCGCGGACCTGCGGGACGCGGTCGGTGGCATGGAGCCCCTGCGGCAGGACCACGACGACGAGCCGATCCACGGTGAGGGGCGAGCGGGCGCAGCCCTCGGTGAGGACCTGGTGGCCGGCCTGACCGAGGACGGGGACACCACCCACCTGCTGGTGCTGGACCTGGGCGGGGACGGCACGCGGCTGCTGGATCACGTGGTGCCCGGCGGCCTGACCGGGTGTACGCTGGTGACCACCATGGACGGCGAGGCGTGGGTGCTCGGCGGCGGCGACGGTGCGACCGTGACCGCCGAGGGCCAGGCCGCGGTGGACGAGGACGGCTGGCGGCCGGCCGAGGGCGTACCCGCGCTACGGGTGGCGCGGCGGGGGGCCGCGGCCGTACGGCTGGCGGACGGCCGGATCGTGGTGGCCGGCGGGGTGGACGCCGACGGGGAGCCGGTGACCGAGGTCGAGGTCTACCAGCCCTGAGGTATCAGCAGCCCTGGCCGGGGAACACCGTGGTGTCGCGGTCGTCGCAGTCGAGGCCCAGGGCCGGGTAGGTGGTGGGGTCGTAGGGGCCCACCTGGTACCACTCGGGGTATCCGTCGCCGTCGAGATCCCAGCCGTCCGCGTCCAGACCGCCGTACAGGCCGATGTCGCTCGTGCCGCCGTCGGGATCGCTCAGGGTGATGTCGCCCGCGTCCACGAGCCCGGAGGCGGGATCGAGGTGCAGATCCCACAGGTCGGGATCGGCATCGGTGGCGTCGAGGAATCCGGGGTCGACCGCGAGGTTGCCGGCCGACGGCTCGACCACGACGCCGTAGTAGTCGTCCGGCTCGTTGGCCCAGGCGTCGCAGTAGTTGACGTCCGCGGCGCCGGTGAAGTCGTACAGGCCGCCGCCCTGGCCGCCCTCCCCCTCGGCGTTGCCCGCGTAGTTGTCCCACAACACCACGTTGGTCAGCGTGGCGGTGTGTCCGGCGAAGATGCCGCCGCCGCGCTCGATCGCCTCGTTGCCCGCGACCACACCGTGGGTCAGGGTCAAGGTGGCCATCTGGGTACAGATACCGCCACCGTCCGACGACATGCCCGTCACGGAATTGCCCAGGACCGCGACGTTGGACAGCAGCAGGGTGGCGTCCTGGTCGGCGAACAGCCCGCCGCCGAGTTCGCCGGCCTCGTTGCCCACGATCAGGGCGTGGTCCAGCTGCAGCGTCGAGCTGTCGTACACGTAGGCGCAGCCGCCGTGGCGCCATGCGCCGTTGCCACGACACACCAACCCGTCGATGGTCACCGAGGAGCTGGAGGTGACGTACAGACCGCCCCCGTGGTTTGCATACCCGTCCGCCAGGGTGATCCGCTCGGCCGTGATCTCCGAGTCCTCGATGTGGATGCCCCCGCCGTACCCCACCTGCTCGTTCTTGATGAACGACGTGTTGCCCTCGACCACGATGTCGGACAGGGTGGCCGCCGACCCTCGCAGGTACATGCCGCCTCCACCGATGTTGGTGGCCGGCACGTACATGTCGGCAGAACACTGCACGATCCGCAGCCGCCGCAGGGTGGGGCTGGCGCCGGCCACGTAGATGCCGCCGCCGCTGTGGTTGCCGCTGCCGCCGGTGAGGGTGAACCCCTGCAGCACCGAGTCCGGGCCCTCCAACTCGGAGAACTGCACCACCGCATCCCACATGCCCGAGCCATCGATGGTGGTGAGGTGCTCTCCGGCGATGCCGACCACCGTGATCGCCTTGCCGTGGAAGGCGAGGTTCTCGACGTACGTGCCCGGGTCCACGCAGATCTCCTCGCCGCCGCTGGCCACGGCGATGGCCTCGTCGATGGTGGTGTAGTCACCGGGCACGAAGATGTGGCAGTCCAGGCAGTCCTCGTCCACGTCGCCATCGCAGTCGTTGTCCATGGAGTCCGAGCAGCGCTCGAACGCGGCCGGGCTGGCGAACAGACTGCTGTCGTCGCAGTCGCCGGTGCAGGTGGAGTAGCCGTCGAGGTCGAGGTCGGCAGCGTCGAGGCCGGTGTCGGTGTCGTCGCAGTCGCCGTCACACAGGGAGAAGCCGTCGCCGTCGCCGTCCGAGTCCTCGTCCGTGGCCGGGTCGCAGTCGTTGTCCGCGCCGTCGCAGACCTCCTCGGCGTACGGGTGGATGGCCGGGTTGGCGTCGTTGCAGTCCCCGCCGCAGCCGGTCCAGCCGTCGCCGTCGAGGTCCTCGGGGATGACCGCGTCGTCCCCGTCGTCGCAGTCGCCGTCGCAGCTGGTGAAGCCGTCCTCGTCCGCGTCGTCGAGGTTCAGTGCAGCGTCGTCGTCGTCGCAGTCGCCGTCGCAGGTGCTGGCGCCGTCGCCGTCGAGGTCCTGATGGTTGAGCGCAGCGTCGGAGTCGTCGCAATCGTCGGCTGCGCACGCGAGGTCGCCATCGAGGTCGACACAGTCACTGCCGTCGCAGTTCTGGTCGACACCGTCGTTCTCGACCTCCTCGGCGCCCGGGTTGATGTCGGGATCCTTGTCGTTGCAGTCCGCCGGTTCACCTTCCACCGGGTTGGTGGGCCAGCCGTCACAGTCCTCGTCGTAGCCGTCTCCGGCCTCGGCGGGCGAGCCTTCCGGACAGTCGTCACAGTCCGCGTCGTAGAGGTCGCCGGCCTCGTCCTGGTTGCCCGGGAATCGGTCCGGGTCCTCGGGCGCGCAGTCCTGGTCGTCGGGCACGCCGTCGCCGTCGAAGTCGAAGTCGATGTCCTCCTTGCAGCCGCCGCCGAGCAGCAGCGCGGCCGCGATCGCGAGCCCGATCCTCCGTCTCATCGCGCCCCCCTCGGCGGGCTGGACTGGCCGTGGCCGTTGTCGCCCCAGCACTCGAGGTACTGCGCGGTGGTGACGCCACAGGAGTGGGAGGTCCCCACACCCACGGTGGCGTACGAGCTCTCGGGTGGCGTCGCCTGTCCGGCCCAGTCGTCGCCCCAGCAGGTGGGGGCGCCAGCGGTGTCCAGGGCGCAGGCGTGGCCCATGCCCGCGCTGATCGCGGTGAAGTCGCCCGCCGGCGGGGTGCTCTGGCCCTGGCCATCCGCGCCCCAGCAGAACAGGCTGCCGTCCGTGGCCAGGCAGCAGGTGTGGTCGAAGCCGGCGCTGACCTCGGTACAGGTGACCGGCGGCGGGCTGGCCTGGCCGTGGGTGTCGCCGCCCCAGCAGACCACCGAGCCGATGGAGGGCACGGCGCAGGAGTGATCCCAGCCGGCCGCGACCCGGAGGAAGCTGCCCGTGGGCGGGGAGGCCTGGGCGGAGAAGTCCGAGCCCCAGCACTCGACCGAGCTGTCGTCGCGCAGGCCGCAGGTGTGCCAGTTGCCGGCCGCGACCGCGGTGAAGGTGCCCTCCGGAGGCGAGGCCTGCCCGTAGGCGTCGCTGCCCCAGCAGACCACGGTGCCGTCCGCGCGCACCCCGCAGGCGTGTGTCCAGCCCGCGCTCACCTGCACCAGGGCCTCGGCCGGGGGTGTGCACTGCCCGTCCGTGTCCGCGCCCCAGCACTGGACCGTGCCGTCCTGCAGTACGCCGCAGGTGAAGTCCTGGCCGCCGTCCACGGCCAGCCAGTCGCCGAGCTCCACGTCGTCGTCGGCCGCGCTGTCGTCGTCGGCCACGTCGTCGTCGCCGGTGTCGTCGTCGGCCACGTCGTCGTCGCCTGCGCTGTCGTCATCGGCCGCGTCGTCGTCGGCGGGGCCGCCACCGGCCACGTCGTCGTCGCACACGCACTCGTCGTCGTCGCAGCCGGTCAGGACCGGCCACGCCAGAGCGCACAGCAGCGCGAGGGTGCGACCGAGGTTGCACGTTGACCAGGGCATGGGGGATCCTCCTCCCAGGGAACCCAGTCTATATGACAACGAACCAGCACGACGGGACGTACGACGCGGTGGTGGTCGGCGCGGGCAGCGCGGGCGCGGCCGCGGCCTGGCAGCTGGCGCGCCGGGGCCTGCGCGTGGCCCTGGTGGAGGCCGGACCCGCAGCCGCAGCCGGTGCCCGTTGGCGCAACGGGATCCCCGCGTGGATGTTCTACGAGGCACGCGTCCCCCGGCCGGTGCCGCCCGAGCTGCGCGGCGGCGAGGAGCCGGTGACCCTGCTGAGCCGGGACGGCGCGCACGGGTTCCGCCTGCCCGTGGGGCCGTTCTGGCAGGTGGACATGGGGCGGCTGGTGGACCGGCTGCAGGGCCTGGCCGTGGGGGCCGGGGCAACGCTGCTGGACCGGGCGCCGGTCGAGGCGGTCGAGCTGGACGGCGGCCGCCCGGTCGCCGTGATCGCTGGCGGGCGCCGCCTGCGCGGGGCGCTGTTCGTGGACGCGACGGGCGCGGCGCGGGCGCTGTGTCGCGGCGTACCCGCGCTGGAGCGGTACCAGCCCGAGGTGACCGGGCCGGACGTGTGCCACGCGGTGCAGCGGGTGGCCGCGGTGGCCGATCCCGCGGGCGCGGCCGCGTTCGCTCGCCGCATGCACGTGCCGCCGGGCGAGGTGGTCAGCTGGATCGGGGTGGACGCCGGCTTCTCCACCCTCACCGTGGGCCTGGACGCCCGCTGCGCCGAGGTCGACCTGCTGGCCGGGTCGGCCGGGCCGGGCATCTCCGCGGACGCGATCCTCGGCGAGTTCGTGGACCGCGAGCCCTGGATCGGCGAGGAGGTGATCGGCGGCCGCGGCTCCATCCCGCTGCGACACCCCTACCACCGGCTGGCCGCGCCCGGCGTGGTGGCGATCGGCGACGCAGGCTGCATGGTGTACCCGGCCCACGGCTCCGGCGTGGGCTTCGGGCTGATCGCGGGGCGCATGCTGGCCGAGGTGGTGTGCACCTGGGACGACCCGGGCTGCCACGACGGGGTGTGGGCCTGGCAGGCCCGCTTCCAGCGCCAGCACGGCGTCACCCTGGCCGCCACCGACCTGTTCCGCCGCATCTCCCAGGAGCTGGGCGGCGCGGGCGTGGCCGCGCTGATGGAGGCGGGGTTCGTCAGCGCGGAGAGCTCCCTGCCCGGCCTGCTGCAGAGGCTGCCCGGCGCGTCGCCGGCCACGCTGGCCGCGGTCGTGCGGGGGCTGGTGTTCGCGCCGCGGCTGACCGCCCGGTTCGCGCCGGTCGCCCGCCGCATGCTGAAGGTGCGCGACCAGTACATGCGGTACCCACGCCAGCCCGACCTGACGGCCCTACGCGACTGGTCCACGCGCACCGCGGACCTGTTCGGCACGACGCCGGACGTGACCTGAGGAGTGGTGATGAGCTGGATGGTGAGGGTGCTGTGCGGAGCCCTGCTGATGGCGACGCCGGCGTGCGATCCGGGGGAGGATCCGGTCGATGACGACGACGACAGCGCCGGGATCCCCGACGACGACGACGACGACACGGTGGACCCTTGCGTGCCGCCGGATGGCGAGCCCAGCCTGGACGAGTACGGCGGAGACGAGCGGGTGGCGCTGGAAGCCACCGGGTTCTTCCGTGCCGAGCTGCTGTGCGGCCGCTGGTGGCTGGTCACACCCCTGGGCCACCCGGCCTACTCCGTGGGGGTCAACAACATCAGCCCCCGGGGTGACACCGACGTGGAGACCGGGGTGGCGAACTACGCCGAGACGGTGGACGCGACCTACGCCGACCACGACGAGTGGGCCGACACCGCTGTCCAGCGGCTGACCTCGTGGGGCGTGGCGCACGCGGGCTGCTGGAGCCACGCAGACGTGGTCACGACCCGCATGCCCTACACCTACGGCCTGGGTCTGGCCGCGGACGACTGGGTGGAGGGCACGCTCGCCGACTACTGGGACCCGGCCTGGGAGCAGGCGGTGGCAGACGCAGCCGAGGAGGTGGCCGAGCGCGCGCACGACCCGCTGCTGGTGGGCTGGTTCATCGACAACGAGATCCGCTGGGGGCCGGACTGGCGCGGGTACGACACGCTGCTGCAGCTCTATCTCCAGCTCGAGGCGGACGCGCCGGGCAAGGCCGCGGCCGTGGCGTACGTCCTGGGCGAGCTGGGTGACGTGGACGCGGTCAACGGGCTGCTGGGCACGTCGTTCGCCGACACCGAGGCCATGACCGCGGCCACCGAGGGCTGGGATGCACTGGACCACGAGGCCACGGGCGAGGCCGCGGACCTGGTCGGCGGGTTCCTGGAGCTGACCGCGGACCATTACTTCGACGTGACCACGTCGGCCATCCGGGCCCACGACCCCAACCACCTGATCCTGGGCAACCGGGAGGTGTCCGTGACCACCCGCATGGAGGTCTACCGGGCCGCGGACCCGTACCTGGACCTGTTCTCGATCAACAACTACGTGTTCTTCGACGTGGTGACCGAGGCGGCGATCACCCTGTCGGGCAGCCTCGACCCCGCGGATGGATTCGCCGCGCTGCACGCCGAGATCGACAAGCCGATCCTGATCACCGAGTTCGGCTTCCGCGCCGCGGACTCGGGCCTGCCCAACTCCTGGCCGCCCCAGTACCCCACCCTGGACACCCAGGCGGACCGTGCCGACGCGTTCGAGGAGTACGCCACCTACCACCAGTCCATCCCCAGGATCGTGGGCTACCACTGGTTCGAGTGGGTGGACCAGCCCCCGGGCGGCCGCTTCGACGGCGAGGACAACAACTGGGGCGTCGTGGACGAGCAGGACCAGGTCTACGAAGCCGTCACCACCCGCATGACGGACATCAACCCCCAGATCTGGACCTACCTCGAAGTGCCTCGGTAAGGACGGGGGGCAGACTCGATCCGTCAGCCTTTGCGCAAGCCTGCGCGGATGGCCCACGGGGCCT
>CAZXHG010000101.1:0-31821 GCA_964639985.1 uncultured Rickettsiales bacterium | reverse complement strand
GGTGGGCATGCGGTAGTCGAGGAAGGTGGTGTTGAGCAGCCTGCCCTCGTCCAGCAGCAGCTCCTCGGTCAGGCCGTAGCCGAGCCCCATGGCCACGCCCCCCTCGATCTGGCCCTCGGCGGCGAGCGGGTTGATCACCCGGCCGGCGTCGTGCACGGCCACCAGCCGGTGCACGGTGATCTCGCCGGTGTCCGGGTCCACCTCCACCTCGGCCGCCTGGGCGCCGAAGCCGTAGGTCACCGAGATGTTGCCGTAGAACCGACGGTCCATCATCTGGTTGGGCGGGTCGTAGAACGCCTCGCCGACCACGCCGGTCCCGCCAGGGCGGAAGTGCATCTTGCGCGCGCAGTTCGCCACCGAGATCGAGCGCTCCGGGTCGCCCTGCACGGAGATCTGCCGATCCCGCGCCACCAGCTCGCCAGGATCGGCGCCGAGCAACTCCGCGGCGAAGGCGAACAGCTTCGCCTTGGCCTCCTTCGCGGCCATGATCGCGGAGTTGCCGCCGATGAACGTGGTGCGGCTGGCGTGGCAGCCCACGTCCCACGGCTTGACGTCCGTGTCGGTGTTGATCACCGAGACGTCCTCCACCCGCACACCCAGCTCCTCGGCCACGATCAGGGCCATGGCCGTCTCCGAGCCCTGGCCGATCTCGGTGGTGCCCGTGATCAGGGACACCTTGCCGAAGTCGTCCACACGCACGATCGAGCCGCAGCCATCGCTGCGGTAGATGCGGGCCCCACCGCCCACGTTCATGGTCGCGGCGATGCCGATGCCGCGGTTGGGCGGCAGCTCACGGCCCCAGCCGATCTCGTCCGCGGCCTTCTGCAGACACTCCTTCTGGCCGCACGACGAGATCTGCAGCCCCTGGGGGGTCTCGGTGTCCGGCTCGTTGGCGTTGAGCAGCCGCATCTGCAGGCCGTCCATGCCGAGGCGCGCGGCCAGCTCGTCCAGCAGCGTCTCGATGACGAACGTGGCCTGGGGGTTGCCGTACCCGCGGATGGCCCCCGGGTAGGGGTTGTTGGTGTACACCATGCGCGCGGTCATCCGCGCCGAGGGGATGCGGTACAGCGAGGCCACCGTCTCCAGCTTGACCACCGGCGTGCCCACGCCCCACGACACGTAGGCGCCGAGATCGCACAGGAAGTGCACCTCCACGGCCTGGATGCGGCCGTCGCGGGTCACGCCCATGCGCGCGTTGACCGTGGACGGCTGGCGCGTGGTGCAGACCCGCAGCTCCTCCTCGCGGGTGTTGGTCAGCTTGACCGGCCGGCCGGTCTCGCGGGCCAGCAGCACGGTGATCATGTCCAGGGTGTGGGTGTCGAGGCCCTTGCCGAACGACCCGCCGATGGTGGGCTGGATCACCCGCACCTTGCTGCCGGGGATCTTGAAGGCGTCGGCGAAGTCCTTGGCCATCAGGAACGGCACCTGGTTGGGCGTCCACACGGTCAGTCGACCGTCCGTGTCCCAGGCGGCCATGCAGCCGGAGGGGGCCATCTGGCCCGGCGAGTGTCGCGGCAGCTGGATCTCGACCTCGGCGATCTCGTCGCTGGTCGCGAAGCCCTCGTCGGGGTCGCCGTGCTCGTAGTTGTACTTCGTGAACAGGTTCTTGCGCCCCTCGTGGATCACGGGGGCGCCCTCGGCGAGCGCGTCCTCGGCCGTGAACACGCCGGGCAGGGGCTCGTACTCGATGTCGATCAGCGCGGCCGCGGCGCGGGCTTGCTCCTCGGTGTGGGCGGCCACGGCCGCCACCTCGTCGAAGTGGCAGCGGACCACGTCCCTCTTGAGGGGTGCGTTGTCCTTGCCGAAGCCGAAGACCACGCCTTCGGCGTCCGCGCCGGTCAGCACGGCCATCACCCCGGGCGCCGCCAGCGCCCGGCTGGTCTCGATGCACACGATGCGGGCGTGGGAGATACCGCTGCGACGGACGGCGCCGTGCAGCATGTGGGGCTGCTTGAGGTCCTGCAGGTACCGGGCGCCGCCCGTGACCTTGGGGATCACGTCCAGCTTGACGGTGCGCTTGCCCACGTTGACGAAGGAGTCGCTCACGGCGTCACCTCCCCTCGCAGCACGGCCGCGGCGTGGAGGATCGCCTGCTTGATCTTCACGTAGCCGGTGCAGCGGCAGATGTTGCCCTCGAACGTCTCGCGGATCTCCTCGTCCGTGGGGTCGGGGTGGGTGCGCAGGAAGGCCCGCGCCGTCATCAGGTACCCCGGGGTGCAGTAGCCGCACTGCACCGCGCCCGCCTCCACGAACGCCTTCTGCAGGGTGTCGAGCTGTTCGGGTCGCACGCCCTCGGCCAGGCCCTCCACCGTGGTGATCTCGCAGCCGTCGGCCTCCACGGCCAGCGTGATGCAGGAGTTGACCGAGCGGCCGTCGATCTCGACCACGCAGGTGCCGCAGTCACCGCTGCCGCAGCCGTACTTGGTCCCGGTCAGTTCCAGGTCGTCCCGCAGCACCTTCAGCAGCATCTTCTGCGGGGGGACGTCCAGCCCGTAGCGCCGGCCGTTGACCGTCAGCACGATGCGCTGCGTCATGCGGCACCTCCGGCCAGCGCCTCCAGGCCCCGACGGACCAGGTTGCGGATCATCTCGGTGCGGTACCAGGCGGACGCGCGCACGTCGTCGATCGGCTGCGCATCGTTGGCGGCGGCCTCGGCCGCCGCGCGGATCGTTTCCTCGGTCAGGGACACGTCCTGGAGGATCGCCTCGGCCACAACGCTGCGCCGGGGCGTCGCCGCCACCGCGCCGAGGGTGACCCGCGCCGCGGCCACGGTGCCGTCGTCGGCGAACACCAGGTGCAGGCAGGTCGAGGCCAGCGCCAGGTCGGCCGTGCGCCGGTTGGCCAGCCGCTCGAAGCGGGCCACGCCCGCCTGCTTCGGCACGACCACGGCCACGGCCACCTCGTCGTCGGCCAGGCACTGGCTGCGCGGGCCGGTGAACCAGCCCCCGATCGGTACGCGCCGCTCGCCGGGCGGGCCCACCACCACCACCTCGGCGTCCAGGGCCAGCAGCGGCCCGGCCGAGTCCGCGGCCGGCGAGGCGTTGCAGAGGTTGCCCACGATGGTCGCCCGGTTGCGGATGTTGGCGTTGCCCATCCGCCTCGCCGCGTCGGCCAGCACCGGCGCGCGCTCGGCCACCAGCCCGCTCTCCAGGATCTGCGCCAGGCAGACCCGGGCGCCGATGCGCAGGCCGTCGCCCTCGGGTTCGATGGTGTCCAGCCCGGGGATGTCGCGCAGGCTCACCACCGCGCCGATGGGCTGGTTCTGCAGCTTGTAGCGCACCAGCAGGTCGGTGCCGCCCGCCAGCACGTACGCCGGGGCAGGACCCTGCTCGAGGGCCGCGACGGCCTCGTCGAGGGACGTGGGCCGGTGATAGACGAACGGTGTCACGATACCTCCCGGGCCAGCTCCACGCCCTGCTCGAACGCCCACACGTTGGCCTCGCGGAACTGGGGTTTGCCGAATCCTCGCACGACCTCGGCGAGGTCGTCGGTGCCGAAGGGCAGCCAGCCCAGCTCGGCCGCACAGGCCAGCATCAGCTGGTTGAGGGACTTGTAGAAACGCCTCGTGGCCACCACGGCCAGGCCGTCGACCACCACGGTCTCCACGGCGTGCTGGTCGAAGAACGCCTCGATCTCGGGACGCAACTGGCGGTCGGGGGCGTTGAGCAGCGCCCTGCCCCCCGGCCGGATGAAGTCCAGGTTGCGGTAGCCCTCGACGTGGTTGAACGCCAGCAGGCAGTCGGCCGCGCCCTTGCGCACCAGCGGCGCGCTGAACTCGCCCACCTTCCAGTGGGAGACCACCGAGCCGCCCCGCTGGCTCATGCCGTGGGTCTCCGAGCCCAGCACCTTCAGGCCCGCGTTGGTGGCGCCGCGGGACAGCACGGACGCGGCGGTCACCACGCCCTGTCCTCCGACCCCGGCGATCAGGTACTGGCCGAATCGATCGCTCATCGCTGGATCTCCTCCACCGCCATGAACACGCCCTTGGGGCAGCTCGCCACGCAGGTCGCGCACTCCACGCACAGGCTCTTGTCGATGTGCACGCGCCGTTCCTTCTTGCGCTCCGCGTCCGGGTTCGTCGGCACGATCGCCGGGCACTCGAAGTGGCTCACGCACAGGTAGCAGCCGTTGCACAGGTCCAGGTCGAGCTCCATGCGCCACATGGGCTTCTGGCGCGAGTGCAGCACGCAGGGGTGCCGGGCGATGACCACGGCCACGCCCCCGTCGTCGGCGCGGCAGTACGCGTCGGCCTCGCGCAGGATCCCGGTGAACGCGTCGTGGTCGTACGGGTCGACGATCTCGATGAAGTCCACGCCGCAGCCGGCCACCACCCGCTCCAGCGGGATCTTGACCCCGGGCACGCCGCTGGCGGTGCCGCCAGTGCCCGGCGTGGGCTGCATGCCGGTCATGGCCGTGATGTCGTTGTCCAGCAGCACCAGCACGATGCGGGCGTTGTTGTACACGGCGTTGAGCAGCCCGGCCGGACCCGCGTGGTAGAAGGTCGAGTCGCCCATGGTGCCGACCGCGGGCTGGTGCTTGCCGTCGAGGTTGTAGGCCTGCCAGAACCCCGACGCCAGGGTGATGCCCGCGCCCATGTCCAGGCAGGTGTCCACCGCCTCGAGGTTGGTCCCCAGGGTGTAGCAGCCGATGTCCGACGTGTAGATCGACTTGCGGCCCTTGAACACCTTGCGGATGGCGTGGAACGCCGCGCGGTGGCCGCAGCCGGGGCACAGGGTGGGCGGGCGCACGGTCAGGCCGACCGCGTCCATCGCCTGCTCTGCCGACGAGAGGTCCGGAACCTGCACCTCGAGGCCCGCCTCGACGAACAGCGGCGCGATGGCCTCGGCCTGCCGCTCCGGGGTCAACTCGCCGTAGTCGGGCACGTGGCCCGTCCGCCGGCCGACCACCTGGGTACGATCCGGGATCAACGTCTCGATCAGGGCGTCGGGCTCCTCCAGCACCAGGATACGGCCGTAACGGCCGGCGAAGTCCTCCACCAGGGCCCGGGGGAACGGGAACGGCACGCCCAGCTTGAGCACCGGGACCTGCTCGCGGATGCCGAGCTCGTCGAGCCACTCCACCAGGTTGGCGTAGGGCACGCCGGCGGCGATCACGCCGAGCGGACCGCGGTCGGCCAGGTTCTCGGTGCGGTTGAAGGGTGTGGCCTCGGCAAGCTCCAGCGCCATCGCCTCGAGCTTGGCGTTGAGTTCCTTGTGCAGGACGCGGCGGAACCGCGGCGTGGCCGCCCAGCGGCCGGTGTCCCGCACGAAGTTGGCCGGCGGATACTCGGCCGTGACCTCGTGGAACTCGATGGACTGCACGGCGTGGCACACGCGGATCGCCGGTCGCACGATCACCGGGATCTCGTACTTCTCGCTCAGCTCGTAGCCCGCGGCGATCATGTCGCGGCCCTCGTCCGGATCGGACGGGTCGTACACCGGCACCTTGGCGAAGTGGGCGAACCAGCGGGTGTCCTGCTCGGTCTGGGAAGAGTGCGGACCCGGGTCGTCAGCGCAGATGATGACCATGCCGCCCTTGAGGCCCATGTAGGCGGCGCTCATCAGCGAGTCCGCGGCCACGTTGAGCCCCACCTGCTTCATCACCGCGGCCGAGCGCTTGCCGGCCCACGACGCGGCGAGGGCGTTGTCGAACGCCACCTTCTCGTTGACCGACCACTCGGCGTACACGTTCACGCCTTCCATCCGCGCGAAGCGGGGGACGGCCGGGAGGATCTCGCTGCTGGGGGTGCCGGGGTAGGAGCAGGCCACCTGGCAGCCCGCCTCGACCAGGCCGCGGGCCAGCACCAGGTTGCCCAGGAGGGTTTCGATTCGCTTGTGGGTCATCGGCAACTCACGGGCTGTCCGGCGGTCGTTGTGGCTGCCGCGGCGCGCCGACTCAACCCCTCTCGCGCGCGCGTGCCTGTACCGCCGGGGGGTACTTTTTACGCTGCGAGCGGGGGCTTGGCAACTCGGGTGCAGCCCCTTCCCTCCCGCCGGGAACGATCGCAGAATCCCCCTGGGGCCCCGGGCCCCGGAGGGAGACACCATGCACCGCCTGATCCTCGCCCTGGCCCTGCCCGTGCTCGCCGCGGGATGCGCCAACACCATGAACGGCTCCATCGACGACGAGAGCGTGGGCGCGGCCCGCGACGCGATCTACGACGAGCTCGAGGTCGGCTTCGGGGGTCTGTCGGTCAAGATCGTGTACGTGGCCATCACCGGTATCCCCGACGCCTGCGACGCGCTGGACGCCCTGTGGTCCACCGGGGCGGGTTCCTGCGACGACCACTGCGAGGAGATGGGCGAGGTGGCGGCCGACTACCTCGGCGGCGACGTGTACTGGTCGCTCGACATCCTGATGTTCCCGGAGGACGACGTGGACGTGGAGTACGACCACGGCGAGGGCATGTTCCAGGACGACTTCTACGCCGAGATCTTCCGCGACGACGTCTCCCTCGTCTACGACCAGGCCGCCTGCGAGGAGGCCTGCGAGGACGGCGACAGCGTGGTCGATTCGGACTCCGAGGGTTCGAAGGACGGGACCATCGAGATCACCTCCTACGACGAGGGGGAGCTGATCAAGGGCAACTACGACATCGAGTTCGGTGGTGACGACGTGGTGAAGGGCAAGTTCACTGCCGAGCACTGCGACATCATGGACATCGTCTACCCGTACTGAGCACCCTTCCCTGCCTCCCCGCTTTCGGCGCATGATCCCTGCACAGCGCGAGCCCAGGAGACCTGCCCATGAACCGCACGCCCCGGTCGTTCCTCATCCTCTCGCCCCTGGCCCTGGCCCTGGCCCTCCCGCTGCCCCTCGCCGCCTGCAGCGGCTCGATGAAGGGCTCCATCGGCGGGGAGCGCCTCGGCGACGCCCGCTCGGCCGTGTTCTACGCCGACGACGTGGGCTTCGGCGGCTTCTCGGTGACGTCCGTGCAGGTGCTGCTCACCGGGATCCCGGACGCCTGCGAGGCCCTGACCGCGGCCGCGGCCGTGGACCACACCGACTGCGACGCCGCCTGCAGCGGCCTGGAGGCCGTGGCCACGGATCACCTCGGCGGCGACGCGTACTGGAACCTGTCGGTCAACGTCTCGACCTCGGTGGAGCTGATCGAGGTGCACGGCCACACGGACAACCTCACCGGCGAGGAGGGCTGCAACGCCGTGGCCCGCAACGTCGACGTCACCTCGTTCGCCGACGCGGCCACCTGCGAGGGGCACTGCGACGACGGCCTGGTCACCGTGGCGGCCACCGCGCACTACTCGACCGCCGGGGAGGTGGAGGTCACCGGGTACACCGAGGGCGATCAGCTCCAGGGGGACTTCCAGTTCGGCTTCGGCGACGGCGACTCGGTCGAGGGCGGCTTCACGGCCACGTACTGCGAAGCACTCGGGCTGGAGCCGCCGTTCTAGCGGATCAGGCGATCACCCCGTCGCGGTGCAGCGCCGCGATCTCGGCCATCTGCAGCCCCGCCTCTGCCAACAACCCGTCCGTGTGCTCCCCATACCGCGGCGGGTAGGGCAACTCACCGCCCTGGTCGGCCATGTGGGCCGTGTCGTGGCTGTTGGGGGCGATCGGCACGGCGTGGCCGTCCGGCCGGATCGTGCGCAGCAGGTGGGGCTCGATGGCCGGGTGACGCATCACCTCGGGGATCTGCAGGATGCGGGCGTGGATCAGCCGCGCCGAGGCGAACAGCTTCATCAGCGCGTCGGTGGGGAGACCGCAGGTGATCTCCGCGATCTCGGCGCACAGCGCCTCGCGGCGCTCCCGCCGCAGCGCGTTGGTCTCGAACTCGGGCCGGTCCAGGGCGGCGAACGGCGCCAGGGCGGCCATGGCCTTCCACTGCGAGTCGTTGCCCACGGCCAGGCTGATGTACCCGTCCGCGGTGGGGAACACGTCCACCGGGGTGAAGATCGGGTGCAGGTTGCCGGTCCGGGTGATCGTCGTGGGGTCGTGCCCCAGCGCCTCCAGCGACATCTTGGTCACCAGCCACGAGGCGCTGGCGCGCAACATGGACACGTCGATACGCGCGCCCTCCCCGGTCCGCTCCCGTTGCCACAGCGCCTTGTAGATGCGAGCGTAGGCCTCGTCCCCGGCCTTGAGGTCGATGATCGGCACGCCGCACACCATGGGCGCACCGTCCGCCTCGCCGGTCAGCTCCTGGTAGCCCACCTCGGCCTGCAGCGCCGGATCGTACCCCGGCACCACCGGGAACTCCGGACCGTGGGCCGACAGCCCGACCCAGATCAGGTCCGGCTTCAGGCCGCTGAGCGACTCGAAGTCGATGCCCAGCGGCACGTACTGCTTGGGCAGCATGTTCACCGCGAACACGTCCACCTGCAGCTCGACGATCAGCCGCCGTAGCAGCTCCTGGCCTCGCGGGTCCTTGAGGTTCAGCGCGATCGCCTCCTTGCCCAGGTTGGGGGGCACGAAGTACGAGCGCCGGTCCGGCTCGCCGTAGTCCACGCCTGCGTAGCGGTTGGGGTCGCCCGGGTTGCCGCCGCCGGGCCGCGGCGTGGACTCGATGCGGATCACCCGCCAGCCCTCCTGTACGAACCGCTGAGTGCAGTACGGCAGGGCCAGGGCCTGCTCCAGGGCCAGGATCACGCCGGGACGATCGCTCATCGGAACCTCCTCGCAGGGGCCGCCGATCTTTGCCCGGCGACCCCGACCGGTCAATCTCCGAACGATTGTTGACGCGGTGCCGACGCGAATTGCCCCCGCGAGCCGGTATCATGAACAATGTGGCAGGAGAGCAGGTTCGCCCGAACCAGGGGAGAGAACATGAGAACGACCCACCTGTTGACCCTCGCGCTGGCCGCACTGCTGGTCGCACTCACCGGCTGCCCGTCCGGCGGCACGATCACCGACTCCTACGTCGCGCAGGGGCCGGGTGACGTGGACATGCTGTGGATCATCGACAACTCCGGGTCGATGGCCGACGCCCAGGGCCAGCTGGCGCAGAACTTCTCGGCCTTCGTCGAGGTGCTGCCCGAGGATTCCACCACCCAGATGGGCATCACCACCACCCAGGCCTGGGTCTGTACGGAGGACGCGCCCGCCCTGTGCGACGACACGGTGGGCACGGCCGGCCGGGTGCGTCACAACCTGGGCAGCCCGGCCTACATGGACCCGTCGGACGCCGACGACCAGCTGTTGTTCGAGCAGCTGGCCCACGTGGGCATCTACGGCGCGGGCTTCGAGCGGCCCCTGCAGGCCGCCCTGATGGCGGTCTGCGAGGCGATCGAGCTTCCCGGGGTGAGCGACTTCGACCCGGACTCCGACGACCTGCAGGAGGACTTCCCGTCCGGCTGCAGCGGCAGCGACTGGGACACCTCTCACCCCTACTACGAGGCCTGCCACTGCCTGCCCCTCGAGATCGAGCAGCTCGGCGATCCGCCCGAGTTCGCCCAGCTCCACGGCGCCAACAACGGCCTCCTGCGCAGCGACAACCCGCTGCACATCGTGATCGTCACCGACGAGGGCGACGATACCAGCGAGCTGGAGGACTTCGGCGGCGCGGAGTGCGGCGACACCAGCGGTGACGACCTGTGCGACTGCCGCCTCGAGCACTACCTGACCCTGCTGGAGAGCGTGATCCCGGCCTTCCAGGTCTCGGTCATCGGCCCCGGACAGGGCCCGGACGCGGACGAGGACGTGCGCTACCACTGCAACCCGATGAGCTCGGACGCCTGCGGCATCGACTTCTACTTCAACTCCGTGGAGTGGACCAACGGCACGTTCAGTCCCATCGCCACCCCCATCGGCGACTCGGCCGAATGCGAGGAGGCCGAGCTGGCCCCGGCCATGGCCGACCTGGTGCTGCACCACCCGGCCATCGAGTGGTTCAGGCTGTCGTCCGTGCCCAAGGTGGACAGCATCGTGGTGACCATGGACGACGACCAGATGCCCAGCTACGACGACGGCGGCTCCTGCGTGGAGGGCGGCGTGACGTCGGGCGGCTGGACCTATGACGGTGACCGCAGGGCGGTCAGCATCGTGGGCGACTGCACCGCCTTCTCCGGCAGCATCGTCAAGATCTCCTACGAGTCGGCCGGCCCGCTGCTGGTCATGTAGGCCAGGGTCCGCAACGGCGTCGCCAGCGCCTGGCGATGCCGCACCCGCCAGCGCTCCCCTTCCTCGCCCGGCAACTCCGCCAGCACCCGTAGCCTCCCGCCCGGCTTGCCGTTGATCTCGATCAGGTGAGGATCTCCGTCCGCGTCGAGCACCCAGTCCATGCCCACCTCGATCACCTCGCCGGCCTGCTCGCCGGCGACCCCCTCGAGGAACGCCGCCACCTGCTGCTCCAGCGGATCCAGCCGCGCCTCCAGATCCTCGGCCCCCGGGAGGACCGCGCTCAGCCGCGGCAGGGGCCACGCCTCGGCCCCGCGGGCCACGTTGGCCACCGGGTCGTGCACGCTCACCCGCGCCACGTGCCCGCACGAACGCCACGCACCGCCCTCGTCCCGCTGCAGGAAGCCGCGCACGCACAGGCCCCGCCAGGGTCCGTCCGGAGGCGCCACGGCCCGCTGAAGGATGGGCGCGCCGTCGCCATCGTCGTCGTCGCAGAGCAGCTCCCCCGGCCGTACGTACCGCACGCCGCGGCCGAAGGAGCCGAACCGGGGCTTGAGGAAGCCCGCCCCCCAGGCCTGCAGCCACTCACCGAAGCGCTCGGAGTCCACCTCGACCTCGGGTACGGGCAGGCAGGCCGCGCGCAGCCGACGCAGGCTCTCGGCCTTGTCCAGGGCCAGTCGGTTCACCTCGGCGGGGTTGCCCACGGCCACGTCGCGCGCGGCCAGCTCGGCCAGCAACGGGGCCCACTGCTGCGGGTGACGGGCTGGCAGCCGGTTGAACACGCCGTGCAGGGGGTGCGGCCCGGACCGCTGCCATCGCTGCTCGCCGGGGACCCACCCCTCGACGAGCACGCCGGCGGGCTGCAGGGTCAGCCCGGCCGGCTCGGCGACCACGACGGCGATGCCCTCGGCAGCGAGCAGGCGAGCGGCCCGGCCGAAGTCCGAATCCGGGGGTGTACGACCCTCGGTTCCGGGTTGCAGCTGCATGAGGGCGGCGACGCATCGACCCATCCTGAAAACCCCTTGCCATTCGCTGGCGTATGAGACATACAGCGATTTCCACTTCGAGACGAGGGGACCACGTGCCAAAGCAGAGCGAGATCCTTCTGAGATCGCAGATCCTGGACGAGCTCCAGGAGTTCGTGGACTGGGCGTGCGACGACGAGTCGGACGAGGACCCGTACGCGGACCTGCCCGGCACCTGGCTCGACGAGCTCGAGGGCAAGCCCGGCGCGGGCGAGCCCATCGTGGTGCTCGACCCCCGCATCTTCTACGGCGACGCCTGGTCGCCACCCCTGCTCGACGAGCTCCTGTTCGTGCACCACTCGGCCAACGGCTGGGTGGCCCCGGACGAGATCGAGGTCTAGACCTCGGAGCCAACGGCCTCGGCACTCTGCCGCGATTCCAACCCCTGCCCGAACCGCCTCGGCACTCCACGGTGGCTCCAACCCCTGCCTGAACCGCCCCCGCTGGGGTCAGCCCGATACTTGGGACCGGCGACCACCAATCCTCGAAGCACCCCGACAGCATTCGAAGGAGCCGGGAGCAAGTCTCGGCCTGCCCCCGCACCGCCTCCAATCCCCTGACCGGATCCGCACGGTCCCATCCAGGTCCTGTCTCGCTCTACCCCGTCCAGATCCTGTTCAAATCACCATCAAAGGGCCAACATCAGAGGCCCAAGAGAAATCACCCAGCACGACAGTCGCCATCTCCACGAAATACCTTTAATACCAACAAGATGAACACCAGAACCTAATCCATCAGACTCGCCTTCGCAGCACCAACAGCAGCACCCCGAGCACCCCGATCAACCCCGGACTCACCGGCACGCCACCGCCCGCATTCACGCACCCACACCCATCCTCCTCCCCGGGCGGCGCGTGGGGCTGCGGGCTGGCGTCGTCGTCGTCGTCCGAGTCGTCGTCGTCGTCGTCCACCACGATGTCGTCGTCGTCGTCCCCGGTCTCCTCCCACTCGGGCGGCTCGTAGTCCGGGATGAGGAACGCCATCGCATCGGCCATCACGTCGAAGCGCTCGGCCTCGCCCAGGATCGTCTCGAAGGGGAAGCCCAGGTAGATCAGGCTGGCGTCGTCCGCGGCCAGGGCCGCGGGCATGCCCGGGTCACCGTCGTAGTACATCACCGGCTGCGCGCCGGCGAGCACGTCGAGCACGTCCGGGTAGCGCACGTCGTAGTACCCGTCCCAGCCGTCGTCGAACCCCAGCGGCGCCAGGCCGGCGAACGGCCCCTGGGCGTCGACCTCCACCGCATAGGTGTCCGCGTCGTCCGCGGCCAGGGCCGCGTACAGCTGCCCCTCGTAGAAGGCGATGTCGCTCTCCCCTCCCCGCTCCCACAGGTCCCAGCCGATCTCCGCGCCGCTGACGAACATCTTGCCGCCGGACGCGAAGTGGTCGGTGACGAACGCCTGCTCCGCGTCGGAGAACGACTCGTCGTCCGTGCCCTCGTTGCCCGCCATCCACACCACCAGCAGGTAGCCCTCGGCCTGCTGGGGCGAGTCCACGATCACCTCGGACGCGACCGTGTCCACGGGCACGCCGTAGTCGGCCAATGCGGCCAGGTACTCCACGGCGAAGTCGAAGCGGTTCATCCTGTCGAGGTCCATGTGCGTGACCTCGCCCACGGAGCCGCCCACGTCCCGGTACAGCAGCAGGGTGCGGTCCAGGCGGTCGAACCCGTCCACCAGCAGGATCCGGGTCTGGGTCGGCGTGGGCACGGCCCCCAGCGTGGGGGTGGGGAACGACTCGCCCGCGGCGTTGACCGCGGTCACCCGCACGTAGATCGGGTCGTAGCCGTTGACCCCCTCGATCCTCGCCTCGGTGTCCTGCACGTCCCAGCCGCCGTCGTAGGAGCGGCCGTCCAGGGACAGGTACACGCGGTAGGAGCTGGCCGGATCGCCGAGGGGCAGGCCCGAAGGCGGCGCCTGCCAGGTCAGCTTCAGCTCCCCTTCCCCATCGGCCACCACCCGCAGGTGGGTCGGTGGCTCGGGCGGGTAGGCCGGCTGGTGGCCGTCCCGCCACGCGAAGTAGTCGATCATCCCGTGCATCATCGCCCGCGAGGTGTCCCGCCGGAACTGCGGGTGCTTCAGCAGCGCGGTGTCCTCCTCGTGGTCGTGGAACGCCAGCTCGATCAGCGCGGCCGGCATCTCGTCGTTGTTGGACGGGCTGACCTCGGAGAAGTACGCGTGCCGCACGCCGCGGTCCGACCAGTCCGCCTGCCACAGGGTGGTGATGGCGTGCACGAGGTTGTCCTGGATGTACTCGGCGAACACGTCGCTGCCCTCGACCCCGGTGAAATCGCAGCTCTCCCCCGGCGCGCAGGGACCGTAGATGTACGTGGACGTGCCCTGCCCGCCGCCGGCGTTGGAATGCCACGACAGGTACAGCGCGTCCTCGCCGCTCTCGTGCTCCCAGTCGGCGAAGCGAGAGCGGCTGGAGGGGTCGGAGCCGTCCCCGTCGCCATAGGGGTCGTACACCGACGTGGGCGCGCCCGCGTACTGGGTGTAGTAGACGGCGGCCTCCTCCCAGCGCTCGAACCCGCTGGTGGTGCCCCCGCGCATCACGTCGCCCACGCCGCCGCCGAAGCGCACCGCGTCCGCGCTGACGATGCTGCCCGGCTCGGACGAGTCACTCATCAGCTCCACCGATCCACGGTCGTCGCTGGACCCGGCCTCGAACCAGAACCGCCCCGCGTAGACCCAGGTGGAGCCGTGCTTGCGCTGGTCCAGGTGGACGTCGGTATCGCCGCCGGGGTGGTGCACCACGTAGTGGGCGTCCGGTGCTCGTGAGCCGTCCTGCGAGTAGCTGACGTATACGTTGTAGCGGCCGTCCTCGGGGATGTGCGGGGTCCAACGCGCCGTGGCGCCGCCGCCGGCCGTGGTCTCGGCGTAGCGGTTGCCGCCCAGCTCGAACGGGTCGGTGCCGTAGGCGTACGGACCCTGGTTGGAGGCGAAGCCCGCGGCCACCGAGTCGGTCCAGGTGCCGGACTCGGCGTAGCCGGCGCTGGTGTCGTCCACGATCACCATCGCCTCGTTGAGGTCGGGCTCGCGCACGGTCATCACCGAGGCGCCGGCGTTGACCAGGTAACGCAGCAGGTACTGGTTCATGCCCTCGGGGTTGTGGAAGTCCTCGACCGTGTCGAACAGGTTGGGCCGCTGCGTGTACCAGTCCTCGTAGTCGTCGTGCCAGTACCAGCCGTGACACTGGGACAGGTAGATGGTCTTGCCCGACAGGGCGCCGTCGCGCTGGCCCGGGTTGTCGGCCGGGTGGGAGGGGGGCGGCACGGGCGGGCCCTTGTCCGGGACCGGCGGCAGGGCCAACAGCTCGGGCAGGGGACGGGCCACGCCGTCGTCGCCCACGATGCGGATGCCCACGCCGCGCACGTCCGCGCCGAGCACGTGGTCCACGGCCGACACCAGCTCGTCGGCCTCGCGGGGGTCGAAGGGGCGACCGAGATCGAGGTCCACCCACAGGGTATCGCCGTGGCGTTCGGCCGCGGCCACGGCGGTGCCGGGCGGGAAGCGCTCGGACAGGTCGAGGTCGGCCTGCAGGCGGTCGAGGTCGGCGGCGTGAGCGGCGGTGTGGAGGAGCAGGCAGAGGACGAGGACGACGGCGGATCTCATCGTTCGTGTCTATCACTGCCGGACCGGGTTGTCGCGAGGATTCCGAGCGTCCTCAGACCAATGAAGGCCACTTGTTTCCAACCGAAAGTAATCATGTTACATTCACGAATGGGCCCACACCTCCAAGGAAGGAGCCATGCGCCTGCTCGTCTCCCCCACGGTCAGCAACACCTGCGCGGACGCGACGCTGCACTTTCACTTCGGAACGGTGCACCCCGACCGCTTCCGCAACGCCCGGCTCAACCGGTTCGTCCGTACCTGCGGCCTGACCCTGGCCTGGCGGAGCCGCCGCGGCGCAGGCACGCAGTCGCGAGTCATCTCCCTGGCCCTCCCCTACCTGGTGGCCGAGGCCGACGCTCGCGTGGCGCTCGCCGCTCGGCTCGCCGACCAGCTGCGATCCCTGGACTGGCTGGACGACGATTTCGCGCACGGGCAGGTCGACCTGGACGAAGCCCGGCGCATCGAGGTCGCGGAGCGGCTGACCTCCGCGCTGGAGGCGTGGGCGCTGGAGGACGACTGCATCAGCGTGGACAAGGGGCGCGTGGTCGACGTCAGGCGGCCGTGGGCGCTGCTGGCCCTCGGAGATCCCCGGGAGGACTCCTACGCCCTGGAGCGCGTCCCGGCCAGCGCCCTGGCGGCAGCCGACGTGGAGACGGAGGGCGCTCCGTTCGTGCGCGTGTCGTTCCACGAGCCGGACCGCGATCAACGTCTACTGTACCTCCCCGCCCTGGACGTGGACGCCGGGCCGTCCGAGGCCGTGCTGGAGATGCTGGCGCGGGTCCAGCCGGCCCGACCGCTGGACGAACTGGATGGACGTTTCGTACCACCTGCCGGGGACTGACCGGCGTGCACTTCGCAGACCTCGAGATCCGGCTGCACGTGCGCCAGGTGGGCCTGGGCAACGCGTTGCTGCTGGAGCTGCCCGACGGCCGCTGCGGGGTGGTCGACTGGGGGACCACTGGAGATGTGCACCACCGCTACCTGGATGAGATCGTCGGGAAGCGGGAGATCGCTTTCGTGGCGGCCACGCACGGACACGAGGACCACACGGCCGGGCTGCCCCGGCTGTTCCGCCGGTACGTCGATCCGCGCGAGGGCCGATCGCAGATCCGGGAGTTCTGGACGCCGCTGACCGTGGAGCAGGGTCACGGCTCGATCACAGCGGTGGCCGAGACGCTGGCTGAGCTGTGGTCCCGTCACCCGCGCATCGACGCGGGACGTGGCGTGACAGTCAAGACACCAGCCGTGGTGGACGGCAACGCGCCTCCGGTCCTGCTGCAGACCGACAGCTACTGCCTGCTGGCCTTGCAGCCAGACGACGTGGTGCGCTCTCGGGCGGCGATCATGGCGGCCTACGCGGCGAGGAGGAGCGGCAACCGCACCAGCGCGGTGTTGCTGCTACGGCTGGCCGGCGGGCGGGCCTCGATCCTGTTCGGCGGAGACGCGGAGGAGGCGTCGTGGAACGGCGCAAGGGAGGTGGTGCGGCGCTGGCCCGCGGCCGAGCCGGGGGCCTCGGTGACTGCGGTCTCGCACCACGGCGCGGCCGCACCGCGGGGCATGCCGGCGTGGGCGATCCGGCGGTGGGTCACCGGGCTCGCCGTGCTGAGCACGCCGTCGGCCGACCTGGCTCACCCGGCGACATCGACGCTGGATGAGTTGTCCCGCGCGAGCGAGCAGGTTTGTTGCACGTCACTGGCCGCGGTCTGTTCGGAACGGCTGCGGGGACGGGTGATGCGGCCCGGCGGGAAGGTGGTGCTCGAGGAGCCCTGTTGGGGGGACTTCGTGGTGACGCTGCGAGGGGATGGGAGCTGGGAGACCCAGCGGGGGCAGGTCGGCCTCGTACAGGTGGGGTGTTGCGGCGCCCACCCCTCCTCCCCGTGATACCCTTCCTCCATGGATGAGGGCCCCCCGATCTCGCTGGCGGTCGACGAGCGCTTCGACGTGCGGTTCGGCCATCTGACCGGCGACGCCAGGGCGGTGGCCCAGATCCTCGACTCCCTGGCCAAGACCTCTCGCGCGTTCCGCTTCTACGCGGCCAACAACCGCGCCCTTCGCGGTTTCCTCGCCGAGCTGTATGGCCTGATCGACCGCTGGTTCACACGCCACGACCAGCTCGAGCTACGTATCCGGCCCGGCAGCTTCGTGTGGGGCGCGGCCGACGAGGTGGTGTACGAGGACGACGACCGGGAGAACGGCTTCCCGTTCAAGCTCTACCGTGACGGGATCCGCGCCCTGATCCTGGGTCGGGGCATCAGCCACGACGACATCCTGCGGCTGCAGAAGATCCTGGCCTACCGCGTCCTGGGCAAGCTCGAGGAGGAGGACATCGCCACCCAGCTGTGGCGGATCCGCTCCAAGCACATCCAGTTCCGCCAGGTGCGCGGCTTCGTGGACGCCGCCCAGGAGGTGGTCAGGGGCGGGATCGGCGGCCCGGCCGGCGGCGGCGGCGGTGGCGAGGGCGACGCCCCGGCCCTGGACGGCTTCGCCTTTGCCGAGTTCGGTGCCCTGGAGCTGGACGGCGACCAGCGCGACGACCTGGGCAAGGCCTCGGAGACGCTCCGCGGCCGCTGGTTCGACGAGTGGGTCCCGATGGACGGTCCCCCGGCCCAGGAGGATCCGATCTTCCGCGACATCCCCGAGCCCCAGCTCACGCCATTCCAGGGGGGGTACGCCTTCGATCCCGGCGCCGTGCTGGGCCACGTGGTGGTGCGCTGTCTGGACACCGGCTGCAGTGGCATCGACCCCGCGCCCACGCCGGAGGAGCTCAAGGAGCTGCTCGAGGAGGCACGCTACGCCCACCTGGTGGCCGGCGAGGTCAAGCCCTACCGCCGGGTGGTCAAGGTGCTGCAGAACCGGCTCGCCGAGCTGGCCGCCGATGATCCCTGGCGCGTGGCCCTGGAGGGCTTCCTGCGCGAGGGCGGCGGCCGTTCCACCGTGAGGCTGTTGCTGGGCTCGGTGGGCCGCAAGGCCGCCGAGCCCGACCGGGTGCTGACCCTGCTGAAATCGATGGACTCCATCGAACCGGACTGGCTGGCCGCGGCCCTGGACGACACGCCCAGCGAGGAGGGCCGTCACCTCGTGGCCCACACCGTGCTGGAGCTGATGTGGCCCGACGCCGAGCTGGTGACGCGCCTCGCCGGCCGCTGCTCGCCGTACGCGCTGACCTCGCTGGTCGACGCCCTGGTGCAGCGGGAGCACGAGATGGTGATGCCGCTGCTGGCGGACCTGTTCCCGGACGCCCAGGCCATCGCCCAGGCCGCGATCGCCCGCGCCGCGCTGCAGCGGGGCACCAGGGACGGGCTCGCCCGGCTGGCCCGCCGCGCCCTGGACAGCCGCGACAACGAGGTGCTGCGCCTGGGCCTGCAGATGGCGCTCAAAGCCGAGAACCCACGCCTGACCCGCAAGATCGAGTCCATGGTCGAGCCGGCCACCCTCATGGCGATGAACCGTGAGACCGCAGTGGCCGCCCTGTGCGCGTTCGCCCTGTTGCCCGGCCGCGAGAAGATGGACTGGATTATCCGCCAGGCGAAGCCGTCCGCGCTCAGCCTCACGCGCAAGGCCGACGAGCAGCGCATCCGCTTCGTGCTGGCCCTGGGCGAGCTGGCCACCCCCAAGGCCCGGCGGGCCCTGGACGACCTGCGCGGCAAGGGCGGCAACGAGTACGCCGCGGCCGTGGAGCAGGCCGTGGCGCGTTCGGCCGAAGGGGGGCGGTGGTGAGCGGGACGGACGCCCCCTGGGACGACCTGGGCACGGACACCGGCCAGCCCGCGGTGGCGGCGGAGGAGGAGCCGGTCGAGGTCGAGCTGCCCGATGACGCCGATCCGCTGCTACGCATCCGCGAGGAGAAGGAGTCCGAGGAGATCAAGCAGCTGCGGGAGAGCGGGCGCCTGGCCCTGAACCTGCTGGCGCAGCTGATCCGCAACTTCCAGCTGTACGGCGCGGACAACGCGGTCTTCGTCAAGCCGCTGACCGACTTCGAGCAGGTGCTGCGAGAGCTGTTCGGCCGGCTCGGCGAGGTGCGGCTGCTGGTGGTCGAGGGGCAGCCCTACCTGGGCGAGCTGCGCATCCGCGTGGACACCTCCACCACCACGGCGGTCACCTTCCTGGCGAGCTGGCTGGAGCGCCACGGTCTGGGCGGCTGGTCGTTCAGCCCGCCGCCGGATTCCGACGCCCTGCGCGCATTCCTGGCGCTGGTGGCCCGCGCACGCTTCAAGGGGGACGATCCGGTGGAGTACGCCCGCTCGTGGCTGCTGCGGGCCGGGTTCGACTGGATGGAGCCCATCCCGCCCCAGCGCTTCCGCGAGGAGGGTGAGGAGGTCACCGGCCCGGGCGCGACCTCGCCGGACATGAGCCACGTGTTCGCTCACGGCGTGTCCGCCATCCGTGGTTTCTTCGGCATGCTGGGCAAGGCGGGCGTGGGCTCGGTACTCGACGCCCGCAAGGCCGTGCAGAGCATGGTCGACATGGCCGTGGACGAGCGCCGCAACACCCTCGCCCTGGGGCTGATGGCCGAACTCGACGACCCCCTGCTGACCCACTCCATGCACGTGGCCAACCTGGCCGTGGCCATCGGCCGCCAGCTGGAGGTGCCACGGGCGCTGCTGGCCGAGCTGGGCCTGTGCGGCCTGCTGCACGATACCGGCTTCTGCGACCTGCCCGACGACCTCGGCGAGCTGCCGGACCAGGAGTTCGAGGTGGTGCGCATCATGGACCACCCGGTGCTGGGATTTCGGCTGCAGATCCGACATCGGGGCTACCACTCGGGTCGCCTGCTGCGCGCCGTGGTCAACCTCGAGCACCACCTCGAATACGCGGGCGAGCGGCGAGCGGCCTGGGACGAGCCCAGCCGACCGATCCACCCGTTCAGCCGCGTCGTGGCCGTGGCCGACGCCTACGACACCCTGCTGACCGACACGGCGTCGCGCAAGGCCATGCTGCCCACGGCCGCGCTGCGGGAGATCTGGCGCGGCAAGGGGGTGCGCTTCGATCCCGTGGTGGTCCAGGCGCTGGTCAACATCATGGGGCTGTACCCGTTCGGGTCGGTGTTGCAGCTCAGCGACGGCAGCCTGGCCGTGGTGGTGGCCCAGGGCGCCAGCCGGGAGGCATTCAGCCGGCCCGGCGTGCGCGTGCTCGCCGCGGGCGGCCGCCTGCGCAAGCACGAGACCGTGGACCTGTCCCGCATCCCCACCGGCGACCTCGGCGTGGTCGACATCCTCGACCCCAACGCCATGGGCATAGACCTGCTCGACGCTCTGTTAGTTGAAAAGGGGTCAGACCTTGACGGTTTACACTTCGGAAAGTGTCAACCGTCAAGGTCTGACCCCGGCGGGGGCGGCTTCGTAGGCTTCGAGGCAGAGCGTGGGCAGCGCGGGTGCGCTGCGGTGCGTGAAGGTGCCGAGCACGTGCTCGAACTGCGGCTGGGACAGGCCGTAGGCGTGGGCCACGGCCGCGTCCAGGCGGGCACGTAGACGCAACCTGAGGTCCGGATCGCCCACCACCGGGAAACGCTGCCCACTCCCCTTGCCCAGCTCACGCCACAACCCGGCGTAGCCCTCGTGGTTGCTGCTCAGCCGCAGCGCCGTGCCCACCAGCAGCGGTTCGATGGCCGACAGGTCGGGCACCGCCACCTCGCGCAGGATGAACTGGTTGAGGTTGGCTGACGAGCGAACGCGCAGGAGGTAGTCCACCACACAGCTGTTGCCCAGGGCGCACACCAGCAGCGCGGCAGCCACGGGCCGGCCCCACGGTTCGGCCTCGGCGGGCGCGGAGTTGCCGCACAGCACCCCGGCCGGCAGCACGGCGAAGATGCCGGTGCGCTCGTTGGTCGAGCTGGCCACGGCGCGGTAGGCCAGCCGTGGGTGACGGGCCGCGCGCAGCCAGCCGGGCCGGTCCGCCACCTGGTCCTCGGCCACCAGGTAGCGGGGTGGATCGCCCCACCGGTCGTCGAACTGGTGGAATGTCTTGCCCTCGTGCAACAGCAGGAGGCCCTCGGTCCTCAGCCGAGCGGCCCGGTCCGGCGCGCGGCAGTCCACGCCCGCGGGCGCTGGGCTGAAGCGGTGAGCGTCCGAGGTCATGTGCAGGCCGCTGCGCAGGTACACGCCGAGGCGGTCGCACAGGGCGCCGAGGCGATCGGGGTGCGCGTAGCAGGTCTCCACGACCTCGAGATCGGCGCGCGAGCGCAGCTCGGGGAACACCCGGAACGGCCCGCCCACACGCCGCAGGAACCCTCGCGAGTACTCGAGCTCCGGGCGGGGCGCGGCCAGCCACGCGGGATCACGCAGGTAGAACGCGCAGGGGAAGCGGTCGGTCCCGCGCTCGCTACGGCGCGCGATCAACAGGTCGAACTTGAACGAACGGTGGATGTCGAACAGGCCGCGGCGGTTGTGCAGCGAGTAGCAGGCCTCCAGCGCCGTGTGGCGCAGCATCATCCGGCGCACGCCCGCGGCCGAGGCGTTGGTGTGGAAGGCGGACGGCACCACGATGCCCAGCCGCCCTCCGGGCGCCAGCGAGGCCACGCTGCATTCCAGGAAGAGCTTCCAGAGATCGGGATCGCCGCCGGTACGACGGCCGTCCACCTCCACCACCTGCCATCGATACAGCGCCGCGTGCCGACGCCGCTGCTCGGCCAGATCCTGTTCGTAGGCCTCGTGACGTCGCCGGATCCGCGGGTCCTCCAGTAGCTGCCGCTCCAGGTCCCCCCGCTCACGGCGCGTGGGGGCGTCGAGCACGCGCAGGTCCAGGTCGGCGAAGAACTCCCTGGCCCGCGGACGAACCGCCTCCCACGGCGGGTTGGCCAGGACCGCGTCGAAGCCCCCCTCGGCCGGGCGACCGTCGAGCAGCGCGTCGCCCACGCGAAGCTGCTCGACCATGAATGCACCAGGCAGCCCCGTCTCCCCCACCGCGGCCCACAGCGCGAGGCGGACCAGCTCCACGGCCAGCGGGTCCCGATCCACACCGAACAGGCAGCGCTCGGCAACGTCGCGCAGGGGAAGCTCGAGGCGAGATGCGATGAAACGCGCGGCCCCCACCAGCAGGTGACCAGCGCCCATGGCCGGATCCAGCACCCGCGGCGGCGTCACGTCGGGCACGCGCCGCGTCAGCGGGCCCAGCGTACGCTCGACCAGGAAGGACTCGATCGCAGGTGGTGTGTAGAACGACCCGGCCCGCTTGCGGCCCAGGGCGACCCGGGTGTGGAAGGCGCCCGCGGGCAGCTCCTCCACGAACCGGATCCTCACGCGCCCTCCCGCCGGGCTGTCGTGCTGCCAGGCCGCCCCCTGCGCGGCCGGGACCACGCTCTCCAGCGCGCCACGACGCAGACGGACCGCGGGCTCGACCGCGATCCCCGGCCGAAGCACAGCCAGTTCCTCGTACAATCGGCCCACGTCCGGCCGGGCGGCAGCCACTGCGTCCAGGGCGGTGGCCAGGGCGCGCACGGCCTCCTCGGCCCGGGGAACGTCCGCCAGCCGCACGCCGGCGACCGCCGCTCCGGGCAGGTCGTCGAACAGGCTGGTGAGCGACAGCTGCCCGAGGTGCAGCAGGCGGAACGCCAGGCCCAGCGCCTGGGTCCAGAGGTGGTCGGCCAGGTGCTGGGCCGCGTCCGCGTCCGCGGGAATGGGCACCGCGCCCCGGTCGAGCAGGCGCTGCAGCGCGGCCTCCACCGCCGCGCGGACCACCGGGGCCGGGTTGTCGAGCACGGGTGTCACGGAGGGGAGACTACACTACTCCCAGGGCGTCTCCTGGGTATCGGCCAGCGAGGCCCGGATCGGCCCCTGGGCCAGCCGCTGCCGGGCGCGCTCGCGCACGCCCTCGGCGGGGTCCTTGCCCGCCCGGGCCAGCAGGTCGCGGGCCGCGTCGTCGTCGACCAGGGCCGTGGCGTCCACGGCCATCATGCGCAGCTCCTCGCGATGCACCGGGCGCCGCAGGATCCGGGACCGGGACATCAGCAGCTCGTCGAACAGGGGCACCGCGTCCACGCCCAGCGCCTGGGCCATCCCGTCCAGGGCCACCCGCTCGATGCGGTCCGGCGCCCGCTGCTCCACCAGCATCTCGAACAGCTCGGCCTGGGTCCGCTGGGGATCGTCGTCGTACAGCCGCAGCAGCAGCTCGTCGAAGGCGTCCGGCATCGTCAGCCGCCCCGAGAACGTCAACTCGCGCAGGGCCTCGCGAATCTCCTCGGACGCGGAGTCGGCCAGCCCCAGGGCGATGCCGGCGAGCACGCGGTAGTCCAGGTCCGCGTCCAGGATCTTCAGCAGCTCCTGCTCGAAGGTGGGCGCGCCCACGCGCGCGAGCACCTCCACGAGGTTGCGGGTGAAGTACCACGGGTTGTGGTCGTAGTGGCGCACCTCGCGCAGTACCGGGACCAGCAGCCGCACCGGCGAGTCGCCGCGCTCGGTCTCGCGCCTGCCCATCTCGACGAGCACGCCCACGACCGCCAGTCGGACTCCCTGGTCCAGCGACGAGCGCAGGATCTCCAGCATCGGGGTGATCGCGTCGCGCCCCAGGTTGCACAGCAGGTCGCGGGCCTGCTCCACCTCGGCGGGCTCCTCGGAGCGCAGCTCGTGCACGATGCGGGGCAGCAGCTCCGGACCCGCGAGCACCCTCAGGGTGGACTCGGCCCGCAGGCGCGTGTCCAGGGACAGGCCGCCGCGGGTCATCTGCGCGACGGCCGCGATGGCACGGACCCCGTCCTTGCGGTAGGCCGATCCCAGCACCTCGGGCACGACATGCTCCAGGCCGTGCAGCGCGTTCTCGAGCTGCTCCGGGTCGTCGGTGTACCGCATGCGGTCCACCATGGACTGCATCACCTCCAGCTGACGCGGCTGCTGGTCGGCGAGCTGGTCCACCACCTTCTGCTGGATCAGCTGCTCGAAGGTGCCCATCGTGGCCGGATCCCCCAGGAACCGGCTCAGGGCGTCGGGCACCATCTCCGCGACCATGGTCGAGGCGCGGTCCAGCATGCTCTGCTGCAGGTCGCCGAGATCCTCGGTGTTCAGGGTGTCCTTGAGCTTCTCTGCGATCTGCTCGAGCTGCTCGTTCACGTCGACGCCGCCACCGATCAGCGTCTCGGGAGCGAACTCGCTGTCGAGGTAGTCGGCCACGATCTCCTCGAGGCTGTCGGGATCGAGCATCTCGGTGAGGTCGAGCTTGCCCCAGTCGATGGTGTCCGGGTCGATGGAGCCGCCCTTTGCACCGGCAGGCAACTCGGTGCGAACGATCTCCAGCAGCTGCTCCCGCATCTGCGCGGGGTCGAGCCCGCTGTCGATGCGGAACTCGCCGCTGGTCAGGGCGTCGCGGACCACGCCCTCCACGTCCACCGAGGACAGGGCCTGCTCGATGAACTCCTCGGCATCCTCCGAGCGCGCGCCGCGGATGCGGGCGTTGAGCGCGAGGGTCGCGACCTGGGCCTCCTCTGGAACGCCGCCGTCGAACGAGTCGCGTGCATCCTTGGGCGCGGTCTCGTTGAGCCAGCTGAACAGCCCGAGCAGGTCCTCCTCGGTGAGGTCGGTGTCCACGACCAGGTTGAGCAGCCCGCGTTCGCGCAGCCAGGCCGACACCATCACCGCGTCGTCCCGCTCCGAACAGGCCTTGTAGATCGCCTCGCCGTTGCAGCGCAGCGTGGACTCCTCGGCGTCGAACAGCAGGGTGCCGTAGCGCTCGGCCATGCCGCGCAGGTGGTCCACGACACGGGAGATCACCTCGCCCACCACGCGATGGCCGGGCGGGTACACGCGCAGGTTGGTGATCACGGCGCGGACGAAGCGCACCGCAACGATGATGTCGTCCTGCTCGACGGTCTGCAGTGCGCCGAGGTCGACGGTCCTGCGGGTCCCCTGGCTCATCCTCCCAGCTCCCGAACGCTGGATCCCATGGTAGAGGGGCCCCGTGTCCCCAGCAAGGGTTGTGCGCGCCTGGTGACTACCAGCGCAGCAGCAGCGCGGCCACGGACAGGCCCGCACCCGTGCCGGCCAGCAACAACAGGTCCCCTCGCTCGACCCGGCCCTGCTCGTGGGCCGTGGCCAGGGCCATGGGGAGGGACGCAGCCACGCAGTTGCCGGTCTCGGTGACGATGTTGACCACCCGTTCGAGGGGGAAGCCGTAGTGCTCCAGCACGTCCACGGCCGGCCCCGAGGCCTGGTGCGGCACCACCAGGTCCACCTGCTCCCGCTCCAGGCCCGCCTGGTTGAACACCTTCTTGAGGATCACGGCCACGCGCCGGCGGGCCATCTTGTAGACCTGGGGCCCGTCCATGTGGAACAGGTTGTCCGCCTCGGTGGTGGCGGGGTCGTTGGGGTGCTGGCCGGTGCCGCCGCCGCGCACCTCGGTCAGGGGCGCACCCTTGGGCCAGGTGCCCATCTGCCATGCCAGGAACTCGCTGGGTTCCCCCTCGGGGGTGGGTTCGAGCACGGCCGCGCCCGCGCCGTCCCCGAACAGGCAGGCGCTCTCGGGCTCTTCGTAGTTGCGGCCCCAGGTGCCCATGTCCGAGGACACGACCAGGATGCGCTTGTACAGCCCCGCGTGCACCATCGAGGCCGCGGTGTTGAGCGCCACGGCGAACGACAGGCAGGTGGCGTGGATGCTGTAGGAGGGCAGGCCAGCGAAGCCGAGCGCGTCCTGGATGTAGGTGGAGCTGTCCGGGATCACCTGGTGGGGCACGCCCGAGGCGTTGAGGATCAGGTCCGGAGGCGGGCCGTCCCCAAGGGCCTGCTCCGCAGCCTTCGCCGCCATGGAGGCCATGTCCCCGTCGTGCACGTGGCGGTTGGCCACCCCGGTCCGGGAGAGGATCCAGGCCTCGGTCACGCCGAGCCTGGGAGCCAGCTCGGCCGCACTCTCCACGACAGGGGGGATGAACTTGCCGACACCGGTGATCTGGGCACGCATCGCGTCTCCTTCGCAGCGGCAGCCCCATTCCGAGTACCGACCCCGGGATGCACGGAACGGTAAACCCCGGATTCCAGGAAATCCCGAATCCGGGGCAGAGCAATATATAGCCCGGATCGGCCCGGCCGTCGACCGGACCGCCTTGCAGGCAGGACGCAGACGTGGGGTACGATGGGACATCGAACGGAGGTGGCGATGGTTCGTCCGCAGGTCCACGAGGCGTGCACGAGGACCCTGACGCTGTGCGCAGCCCTGGCGTGGCTGATCGGCGGCGCAGCCTGCTACCCGGAGACCGTCGGCCCGGACGACGACGACGACGACACCACGGCCGCGGACGACGACGACACCACGCCGAGCGCGGACGACGACGACGACACCGCGCCGTTCGGGGACCAGGACCACGACGGCTACACCCCCGAGGACGGCGACTGCGACGACTCCGACGCCACGCTCAACCTCGACGACGCCGACGGCGACGGCTGGGACACCTGCGAGGGAGACTGCGACGACACCGATCCCCTGCTCAACCTCGACGACGTGGACGGCGACGGCCACGACACCTGCGCCGGGGACTGCGACGACACCAACGCGGCCATCTTCGACGGCGCCGATGACGACTGCGACGAGTGGGACAACGATTGCGACGGCGAGATCAACGAGGACAGCGCGGCCAACGACGCCTACGAGCCCAACGACACCGCCGCGTACGACCTCGGCGACATGACCGACCAGTCCGTGGCCATCGAGTCGTACATCCACACCTATGGGGACGAGGATCGCTACCGCTTCGCCATGGCCGACAACTGGTTCGACGACTTCTACATCGACGCCCAGCTCACGGTCGTGCCGGGCACCCTGGACCTGATCCTGGAGCTGGTGCGGGTCGAGGACCCCGACGGCAACCACCTCGGCCAGTCCCTGGAGACCTCGGACGGCGGCGGGTCGGGCGAGCCCGAGGCGGTCTACGTCGGCGGCGACTTCTGGGGCGATGACACCGGCGTCTACGAGCTGATCGTGACTGCGCCGACGGGCTTCGATTGCACCGCCAGCTACACGCTGAACATCACCACCAGCGGTTGAACCCCCGACCCCATCCCCGATAGGCTCCCTGGGTTCCCTCCCCACAAACCCAGGAGAGCCCGCCCATGTTCTTCGAGATGACCGACGAACAGCGCCAGATCGTGGAAACCGTACGCCGCTTCAGCGCCAAGGAGATCGAACCGATCGCCGAGGAACTGGACCACGAGGACCGGCTGCCGGACGACATCTGGCGCAAGATGGGGGATCTCGGCATGCTCGGCATCGCCATCCCCGAGAAGTACGGCGGCATCGGCGGCGACCTGATGACCGCGGTGCTGGCGATCCAGAACCTGCGGGGCTCGTCCGGCCTGGCGCTGTCCTACGGCGCCCACCTCAACCTGTGCTCCCACAACATCCTGCGCACCGGAAGCGAGGCGCAGCGGATGAAGTACCTGCCCGGGCTCGCCTCGGGCGAGCTGATCGGGGCCATGGCGCTCACCGAGCCCGAGGCCGGCTCGGACGCCACCTCGATCCGCACCACCGCGGTCCGCGACGGCGATCACTACGTGCTCAATGGCACCAAGACGTTCATCACCAACGCGCCCATCGCCGACGTGTTCCTGCTGTACGCCAAGACCAACCCCGAGGCCGGCCCGATGGGCATCACCGCGTTCATCCTCGAGCGCGGCATGGAGGGCCTGTCCACCCCAGGGCGCCTGCGCAAGATGGGTCACCACGGCTCCCCCACCGGCGAGGTGGTGCTGCAGGACTGCCGCGTGCCCGCCGACGCGGTCGTCGGTGCCCCGAACATGGGCGTCGCCGTGATGATGGCCGGGCTGGACGTGGAGCGGGCATTCTTCGCGGGCGCGGCCATCGGCATGTCCGAGCGCGCGTTCGAGCTGGCCATGCAGTACGCGCAGGAGCGCCAGCAGTTCGGCCGCCCGCTGGCCAAGTTCCAGCTGATCCAGGCCAAGCTCGCCGACATGTACACCAAGCTCGAGGCCTCCCGCGGTCTGGCCTACCGCGCCGTGTTCGCGGCCCAGGAGATGGAGCGCGGCGGCAAGGGCTCGGACATCCACCGCATCGCGGCCGCGGCCCTGCTGTTCACCGCGGAGGCGGCCGAGCAGATCGTGAACGATGCGGTCCAGATCCACGGCGGCTACGGCTACATGGAGGAGTACGAGATCTGCCGGCTGTACCGGGACGTGCGCCTGTTCACCATCGGTGCGGGCACGTCCGAGGTGCGCCGCCTGGTGGTCGCGCGCGAGCTGCTGGGGAAGTGAGCATGGAGCCGCTCGCCTCCCAGGTCGACCCGACCGGCCCCGACTTCGTCGCTCGCCGCGACGAGATGATGCCCATCGTCGAGACGCTGCGCGCCGAGCTGGACAAGGTGCGCAACGACCGCAACCCCAAGGCGCTGGCCTACCTGGAGAAGATGGGCAAGATGCCGGTGTGGAGGCGGCTGGAGCTGCTGCTGGACCCGGGCGCACCGTTCCTGGAGCTGTCCCCCCTGGCCGCCCACGGCATGTACGAGGGTCAGGCCCCGGGCGCGGGCTCGGTGATCGGCATCGGGCGCATGCACGGCCGGGCCGTGATGGTCAACGCCAACGACTCCACGGTCAAGGGCGGCACCATCTTCCCCATGGGCGTCAAGAAGGCGGTGCGGGCCCAGGAGATCGCGATCCGCAACCGCATCCCCTGCATCTCCCTGGTCGACTCGGGCGGCGCCTTCCTGCCGCTGCAGTCCGAGATCTTCCCCGACCGCGACCACGGCGGCCGCATCTTCTACAACCAGGCGGTGATGTCCCGCATGGGCATCCCCCAGATCGCCGTCGTGCTCGGCCTGTGCACCGCGGGCGCGGCCTACATCCCGGCCATGAGCGACGAGGTGGTGATCGTGCGCGGCACCGGCTCGATCTTCCTGGGCGGCCCGCCCCTGGTGAAGGCGGCCACCGGCGAGGAGGTCACCGCCGACGAGCTCGGCGGCGCGGACGTGCACTGCAGCATCTCGGGCGTGGCCGACCACATGGCCGAGGACGAGACCGAGGCCCTCGAGATCGCCCGCCGCCTGGTGCTGACCCTGCCGCCGACCCCTGAGCCCGACCGCGAGCCCGTGGAGGAGCCGCTGTACGACGCCGAGGAGCTGTACGGCATCGCCCCGGTCGACCTGATGCAGCCCTACGACGTGCGCGAGGTGATCGCCCGCATCGTCGACGGCAGCCGCTTCGCCGAGTTCAAGCCCCTGTACGGCCCCACCCTGGTCACCGGGTTCGCCCGCATCTACGGCCAGCTGGTCGGGATCCTGGGCAACAACGGCGCGCTGTTCTCCGAGAGCGCGCTCAAGGGCACCCAGTTCATCCAGCTGTGCGACCGCCGCGACATCCCGCTGGTGTTCCTGCAGAACATCCCCGGCTTCATGATCGGCAAGGAGTACGAGCGCCGCGGTATCACCAAGGACGGCCACAAGATGGTCAACGCGGTGTCCAACGCCCGCGTGCCGCGCTTCACCGTGATCATCGGCGGGTCGTTCGGGGCGGGCAACTACGCCATGTGTGGCCGCGCCTACGACCCGCGCTTCCTGTGGATGTGGCCCCACGCGCGCATCTCGGTGATGGGTGGGGAGCAGGCCGCAGGCGTGCTGTCGATGGTGCAGGCGGCCAAGCTCGAGCGCCAGGGCATGAAGGTCGACTCCGCCGCGATGAAGATGATGGAGCAGCAGGTGATGGCCGTGTACGACAAGGAGTCCAACGCCTACTACTCCACCGCGCGGCTGTGGGACGACGGCGTCATCGACCCGGCGCACACCCGCGAGACCCTGGGGCTGGCCCTGTCGGTGGCCTTCGAGCCCGAGGACCGCCCCCACGAGTACGGGATCTTCCGGATGTAGGAGGCCGCATGGTGAGCAAGGTCCTGATAGCCAACCGCGGCGAGATCGCGGTCCGCGTCGCCCGGGCCTGCAGGCAGCTCGGCATCGCCACGGTGGCGGTGTACTCCGAGGCCGATGCCGGCGCGGTGCATACCGAGGCCGCGGACGAGGCCGTCTGCATCGGCCCGGCCGAGGCGCGCCTCAGCTACCTCGACGTCGACGCGATCGTCGCCGCGGCGTCGCAGACCGGAGCCGACGCCCTGCACCCCGGCTACGGCTTCCTGGCCGAGAACGGCGACCTGGCCGAGGCCTGCACGGCCAGCGGCATCACCTTCATCGGCCCACCCGCCGACGTGCTGCGCCTGCTCGGCGACAAGCTGTCGGCCCGCCGCACGATGCAGGAGGCGGGCGTACCGGTCGTGCCCGGCACCTTCGCCCCGGTGGACGACTTCGGCACCCTGCTCGCCGATGCAGATCAGCTCGGCTTCCCCCTGCTGCTCAAGGCCGCGGGCGGCGGCGGCGGCACGGGCATGCGCCGGGTCGACGACGCCAGCGGCCTGCAGACCGCGCTGGCCGAGGCCGGTGCCGAGGCGGCCTCCGCCTTCGGCAACGCCCAGCTGTACCTGGAGCGGCTGGTGGAGCCGGTCCGCCACGTGGAGGTCCAGATCCTGGCCGACAGCCACGGCACGGTCGTCGCCCTGGGCGAACGCGAATGCTCGCTGCAGCGCCGCCACCAGAAGGTGATCGAGGAGTCCCCGTCCCCGGCCGTGGACGACGCCCTGCGAGAGTCGCTGTGCACCGCCGCCTGCCGGGCGGCCGAGGCCGCGGGCTACGTGGGCGCCGGCACGGTGGAATTCCTGCTCGCGGCCGACGGCACCTTCTACTTCCTGGAGGTCAACGCCCGCATCCAGGTGGAGCACCCGATCACCGAGGCCTGCTACGGCGTGGACCTGGTGGCCGAGCAGCTGCGCGTGGCCCGGGACGAACCCCTGGACCCGGCGCTGGCCACGGCAGCCCCGCGCGGCTGGGCCATGGAGGCGCGACTGTACGCCGAGGACCCGGCCACCGGATTCCTGCCGTCCGCCGGCCGCATCCTCGACCTGCACCTGCCGACCGGCCCCGGTATCCGCGTGGACGCCGGCGTGCGCTCCGGCAGCATCGTGCCGCTGGAGTACGACCCGATCCTGGCCAAGATCATCGCCTGGGGCCCCGACCGCGAGAGCTGCCGCCAGCGGCTCGTCGCGGCCATGCGCGAGACCGCGGTGCTCGGGGTGGCCTCCAACGCCGCGTTCCTGCGGGACGTGCTGGGGCACCCGGCATTCGTCGAGGGCCGAACCCACACCCAGCTGCTCGAGCAGCAGATCGTGGCCGACCTCGGCGAGCCCGAGCCGCCGATCCTCGAGGTCGCGGCCATTGCCGCGGCGCTCGCGCTGGAGGGCGACGCCCCCTCGTCCGCGCCGACGCCGGGCGCGCCGCGCAAGCCGGACGGCCCATGGGACCTGCTCACCGGCCGCCGGTTCCCGGAAGGAGGTGCGTCGTGAGACCGATCCACAGGCACCTCGAGATCGACGACCGCGTGATGGAGATCACCGTCGATCCCGACGACGACGGGGCGACCGTGTGCATCGACGACGGGGAGGCCGAGGACATCAGCCTGCCCGCATGTGCGGACCGCTACGCCCTGCGCTGGGGTGGCCGCACCTGGCTTGTGACCACGCGCCGCGAAGGCAACGCGGTGGAGGTGGCGGTGGACGGTGCGCGCTTCCGCGTCACCCCCACGGCGGGCCGCCCGGCCGGCGCCGCAGCCGGCGCGGCCGGCCCGGTCAAGTCGCCCATGCCGGGCAAGGTGGTGGAGCTGACCGCGGTGGTGGGCGCGGCCGTGGCCCGCGGCGACGTGGTGGCCGTGGTCGAGGCGATGAAGCTGCGCACCTCGCTGACCGCGGGCTGCGACGGCGTGGTGACCGCGGTGCAGTGCGCGCTGGACGACCAGGTGACCGCCGGCCAGGTGCTGGTGGAGATCGAGGAGGGAACCGATGACTGATCCGACCGTGGCATGCAACGTGGACGGGGGCGTGGTCACGCTGGAGATCCAGCGGGCCAAGGCCCGCAACACCCTGGACCTGGGCACCCTCGAGGCGCTGGTGGGGTACCTCGACGAGCACGCCGAGCGGGACGAGACCCGCGCCGTGGTGCTCACCGGCGAGGGCACCCGGGCGTTCTGCGCGGGCGCCGACCTGTCGCTGATGGCCCACTGGCACGAGTTCGAGAAGGCGGGCCGCAACCCCTACACGGACCTGCTGCACGCCATGCTGCGCTTCCCGCGGCCGCTGGTGGCGCGGGTCAACGG
>CAZXHG010000100.1:262-31853 GCA_964639985.1 uncultured Rickettsiales bacterium | reverse complement strand
GCGTTGGTGGTCATGATCAGCACCACGTTGCGGAAGTCGGCCTTGCGGCCGTTGTGATCCGTGAGCGTGGCGTGGTCCATGATCTGCAGCAGGATGTTGATCACGTCCGGGTGGGCCTTCTCGATCTCGTCGAGCACGATCACCGCGTGGGGCGTGCGCATGACTGCGTCGGTCAGCAGCCCGCCCTGGTCGAAGCCCACGTACCCCGGGGGCGCGCCGATGAGCCGCGACACCGTGTGCTTCTCCATGTACTCGCTCATGTCGAAGCGGATCAGCTCGATGCCCATCACGATGGCGAGCTGGCGGGCCAGCTCGGTCTTGCCCACGCCAGTGGGGCCCGAGAACAGGAAGCTGCCCACCGGCCGGTCCGGCGGGCCCAGCCCGCTGCGGGACATCTTGATCGCCGACGCCAGGCCCTCGATGGCCGGGTCCTGGCCGTAGATCACCAGCTTGAGGTCCCGCTGCAGCGTACGCAACTTGTCGCGGTCGGAGCGCGACACCTGCTTGGACGGTACGCGGGCCATGCGGGCGATGACCTGCTCCACGTCCGGGGCGCGGATGATCCGCGGCCGCCCCGAGGCCCCCTTGCCCCGGGAGCGCATCCGCGCCAGGGCGCCGGCCTCGTCGATCACGTCGATGGCCTTGTCCGGCAGGTAGCGGTCGTTCATGTAGCGGGACGACAGCTCGGCCGCGGCCTGCAGGGCCGGTCCGGAGTAGCGCACCCCGTGGAAGGTCTCGTAGCGCTCCTTGAGGCCCCGCAGGATCTGCACGGTCTGCGCCACGCTCGGCTCCAGGATCTCGATCCGCTGGAACCGCCGCGCCAGGGCCCGGTCCTTCTCGAACACGCTCTTGTACTCGTCGAAGGTGGACGAGCCCATGCAGCGCAGCTCGCCCGTGGCCAGGGCCGGCTTGAGGATCGACGAGGCGTCCAGGGTGCCCCCGGAGGTGGCGCCCGCGCCGACGATGGTGTGGATCTCGTCGATGAACAGGATGCGGTCGGGATCCTCGGCCAGGGCCTGCATCACCGCCTTGAGCCGCTTCTCGAACTGGCCCCGGTACTTGGTGCCCGCGATCACGGCGCCGAGGTCCAGCGAGTAGATCTGCACGTCCGCGAGCAGGTCGGGCACGTCGCCGGCGTGGATCGCCTGGGCCAGGCCCTCGGCCATGGCCGTCTTGCCCACCCCGGCCTCGCCCACGAAGATGGGGTTGTTCTTGCGGCGCCGGCACAGCACCTGCATGGCCCGTTCGAGTTCAGCCTCGCGGCCGATCAGGGGGTCGAGCCTGCCCTCGGCGGCGCGCTGCACGAGGTTGGTGGTGAACGCCTCCAGCGGGTCGCCGGTCGCTGCGGCGTCCCCGCCCTCGTCGCCCCTCTGGGCGCCCGCGGTCTCCCACGACTCCTTGGCCGCGCCGTGGGAGATGTACTCCAGCACGTCCAGCCGGGTGGCGCCCTGCTTCTTGAGCAGGTACACGGCGTGGGACTCGGGCTCGCGGAACATGGAGGCGAGCACGTCGCCGGCGTCGATCTCGCCCTTCTCCGCGGACTGCACGTGGATCGCTGCGCGCTGCAGCACCCGGGTCAGGGTCACGGTCTGGGCCACGTCGCCGCCGCTGCCCTCGGGCAGGCGGGGCTGGTCGTCGAGGTGGTCCTCGATCTCTCGCCGCAGCAGGTCGCCGTCCACGCCCACGCCGCGCAGCACGTCGCTGCCGCGGGCGTCCTCCAGCATCGCCCACAGCACGTGCTCCAGGGTCAGCAGCTCGTGGCGGCGCCGCCGGGCCTCGGCCACGGCGCGCCCGAAGGTCTGTTCCAGGTCTCGGGAGATCATGCGGGCTCCATGCTGCAGCGCAGGGGGAACTCGTTGGCGCGGGCCAGGTCCGCCACCTGCGCCACCTTGGTCTCGGCGATCTCGTAGGTGAACACGCCGGCCACGCCGACACCCTCGTGGTGCACGGCCAGCATGATGCGCACGGCCGCCTCCTTCGGGTGGTGGAAGACGTCCATCAGGACGCGCACCACGAAGTCCATGGTCGAGTAGTCGTCGTTGTGTAGCAGCACCTTGTACAGCCGGGGCCGCTGCAGGCGCTCCTCGGACTCGGTGGCGACGCCGACGTCGCCCTCGCTGTCGAACTCGTCGCCCTGGTCCGGTGGATCTCGGTGTTCGGGTGCCATGCCTTCTGTATTACCATCGAACCGCACCGAGGGAAGAGCATGGCCGAACCGTTCAAGAACCTGTTCACCGCGGACGTGGTCCGCGCCCTGGCCGAGCAGCTCGCCGCGGCTGGCGAATTCGATGCCGAGGCGTTCGCGGCCGAGGCCGTGGAACGGCTCGAGGAGCTGGAGCTGAAGGCCCGCGTGCGCCATACCGCCGACGTGCTGCGCGGTCACCTCGATCCCGACTACGAGGTGGCGCTGGCGCACGTGCTGCGCTCGTTGCCGCCCCCGGCTGCCGGCGAGAATGCCGTGGGACCCGGCATCGGCCAGTGGGTGCTGTGCCAGTTCGTGGAGGTGTACGGTGTGGAGCATCCCCACGTGTCGATCCCGGCGCTGCGGGAGCTGACGAAGCGGTTCACCTGCGAGTTCGCGGTGCGGCCCTACCTCGACCGCTACCCGGATCAGGCCCTGCCGTACCTGCACGAGTGGTCGGCAGACCCCGACGAGCACGTGCGGCGGCTGGTCTCCGAGGGGTCGCGCCCGCGGCTGCCGTGGGGCATGCGGCTGCAGGGATTCGTGGCCGACCCGGCGTCCGTGCTGGCGCTGCTGGAGGGCATGAAGGACGATCCCAGCGAGATGGTGCGCAGGTCCGTGGCCAACAACCTCAACGACATCGCCAAGGACCACCCCGACGCGGTGGTCGAGGTGGCCGGCCGCTGGCTCGAGGGCGCCTCGAAGGAGCGCACCGCGCTGGTCAAGCACGCCCTGCGCACGCTGATCAAGCAGGGCCACCCCGGTGCGCTGGCCGCGCTCGGGTTCGGGGAGCCGAAGGTCGAACTCGACGCGTTCGAGGTCGCGCCCGAGGTGGTGGAGCTGGGCACGGGCATCGAGATCCGCCTGGGCCTGGTGTCGGCGGCGGATGCGGACCAGCCGCTGATCGTCGACTTCGCCGTGCACCACCGCAAGGCGCGGGGCGGCCTGTCGCCCAAGGTGTTCAAGTGGTCGACGCGAACCCTGAAGGCGGGCGGCCGGCTGGACATGGTCAAGAAGCACGCCATCCGGCCGGTGTCCACGCGGCGCTACTACCCGGGCGAGCACCGGGTGGAGATCCTGGTGAACGGCCAGTCCCTCGGGCTGAGGTCGTTCGAGCTGGTGGTGCCGGGGGAAGGGGATTGAGGACGTTCGTCGCCCCGCTGCTGGCCTCGCTGGCGGCCCTGGTGCCGGCGCGGGCCGACACCGTGCTGGTCGACGAGATCCTCTACGACGGCAGCTGCGGTCACTCGGGCTGCACCGTGGAGGGTGGTTCGTTCATGGGGGGCGGATTCCAGGTCACGTCCGGCGACTCGCGGCTGGTGTTCGACCTCGGCCAGGACGTGCCCTGCGGCGAGCTGCTGGTCGAGTTCACGAACTTCGATCCCATCGACAATGGCCACACCGGCGAGTACGTCAACGTGCTGGGCCTGTACGAGGACGACCACGGCAACAACTGGTCGGCGTCCAACGCGGACGAGGCCCAGCTGCAGATCCAGGGCACCTGCGACCAGTGCGTGAACGCCTCGGACGAGTGGCGGGACTACCGCCTCAAGTTCAAGGCCGGCGGTTGCAGCTGGGACATCGAGGGGTGCGAGGACGGCAACGCCTACGTGCCCACCCAGTCCCAGTACGACATCGACTGGGCGGCCACGATGGGCGAGCACTACACGGCCGCGGCGAGCTGGAGCTGCAGCGTGCTGCACTACGAGGTGGGCGACGGCACCCACCTGTGGAGCAACGACGAGGACTGGGCGTGGCACCCGGAGCACGCCGATCCCAGACCCCACTTCCGCTACCTGTTCGTGGGCAAGGACCACAGCGGCGCCAGCCGCTACATCGACGAGGCCATCTACTCGTACGTCTACCTGGCCGCGCACGACGAGTGCGACTGTGGCGGTGGAGACGACGACGACGACGTGGCCGACGACGACGACACCGGCGGGCAGACGGACGACGACACCACGGCCGCGGACGACGACGCGGCGGCGGACGACGACACCGCGCAGCCCGGCGACGACGACGGCGAGGAGCCGGGGAGCTGGGAGAGCGGGTGTGGGTGCCGTGCGGAGCCTCCCGGGATGGGGACCGGCGCCTGGATCCTGCTCCTCGCAACGCTGTGGCCGCTGCTGAGGCGCATTCGGCGGTAGGATCGCGCATGGCCCGTCTCGATCCCTGGTGGCGCTCCACGGCTCTCCTGCTCGGTCTGTTGCTCGCCCTCGGTTGCGAGGGGGGCGGCGCCTCGGTCGGCGACGATGACGCGGCGGACGACGACGCGTCCGACGACGACGTGGCCGACGACGACGTGGCCGACGACGATTCGGCTGCCGACGATGACGACGACGACGATCCCACCGTGCCGAGGTCCGCGCTGTTCATCGGCAACAGTCACACCTTCACCAACGACCTGCCGGGCATGCTGGCCGAGCTGGCGGCCACGTCAGCGCTGGGGCTGCAGTTCGAGACCGCGGAGCTGACCCAGGGGGGCGCCACCCTGGAGAGCCTGTGGGACGCGGGCCAGGCCGCGGACCTGATCGCGAGCCAGGACTGGACCTGGGTCGTGCTGCAGGAGCAGAGCACCCGACCCCTCACCGAGCCGGAGCTGATGTGGGAGGCGGTGCGGGAGTTCGACGCGCTGATCGACGACCAGGGCGCGCAGACGACCCTGTTCCTGATGTGGGCCCGTGAGGACATGGCCTGGACCCAGGACAGCATCACCGACGCCTACGTGACCGTGGGCCTGGAGGTGGACGCCCTGATCGCGCCGGTGGGCATCGCCTGGGAGGCGGCCCTGGCCGACCAGCCCGACCTGGCCCTTCACTCGAACGACGGCAGCCACCCGGGCCCCAAGGGCACCTACCTGGCGGCGTGCGTGTTCTTCGCGGTGTTCTACGACCTGAGCCCCGAAGGGCTGGGCTACGGGATGGCCCCGGGCCTGGACGAGCCGACCGCGGCGTTCCTGCAGCAGGTCGCCTGGGACACGGTCCAGACCTGGACGCCTCGGTGTGCAACGCGCTGGTCCACTGTGACGGATCCATGGATCGCGTGATCGAGGGATCCCGTCGAGAGGACACGCAGTCTCCGTTCACGATCTGGTCGAACGATGCCCTGGACGGGTACACCCTCGATGGTGAGGACCTGGACCGGGCCCGGCAGCTGGGCAGGTTGATGGTGGTCAGGGCACACATCTCCCGACTCAATGGAGAGGGGGGGGCGGCCATCGCCGACGAGACCGCGGTGTGGCGGTGCGCCCCGGATCTGCCCCCGGGGGCGGGGCTGTGGGGGACGCTCGCGGCCAGCGGTCCCTGGCGCAGTGGATGGAACGCGGTCGCCGGCCTGCTGGAGCGAGGGCCCTTGACGGCGGACGAGGCGGATCGGCTCCATCGCGAGATCGCCCACAGCCGTCGGGATGTGGTCACCATCGGGGACATCCTGGAAGACGAATTCGTCGAATCGGCCTGGATGCTCGACCACGACGATCTGCCGCGCCCCCCGCGTGCTTGCGGTCTGGTCTCACCCGACCTGCCGCTGCTGGACCGGATCTGGGCGGCCCGCCATCTGGGGACGTACATGCGGACCTACCGGGAGATCTGGCAGGTCCAGGAGCTGCCGTTCCCGCAGCGGCTGGCGATCTACGAACGCATGGAGGCCGACTGGCCTGCCCCGCCCAGCATGCCCGGTGTGCAGCAGTCGGCGTTCTACGCTCACACGCTGTTCGCCATCCGCCTCGCCATGCGGGAGTCGCAGCGCGCCCTGCTCCAGGTGGGCGCCGCCTGGACGGTGGTTCGACTGCGCTCGGGCGTTCCTCCCGATGACCTCGAGATGCTGCTCGACTACGATGCTGCCGTTCCCATCGTCGATCCCATGACCCATGAGCCGTTCGAACTCCTGATTGACGGCGACGTCGCCATCCTGCGCAGCGTGGCCGCCGCTCCTACCCGCCGCCCGGAATTCGGCGTCGACCGGATCCTGAACATCGACCCCATCGAGAAGCTGAGCCTGCGTCTGCCGTTGGGCCTGGAGCCCGACGCCATCGAACCCGATGAGGAATCCCCATGACCGAACCCGAGCTCTACGACCATGGCATCGAGTCCGCCTCGAAGACCTACGCCATCGCCGAGAACCTGGTGATCGTGATCACCATCGGCGTGGGCTTCGCCGGCATGGTCCCGCTACTGAACGTGGCGGGCGTTCCGATCCTGTCGATCGCCTACGCCCTGTTCCTCGCCGTGATGCTGGGCCCGGTGCTGCGCAAGCACCTGTGCACCCACTGCGTGTACCACGGCCGCTGGTGCCACTGCGGCTGGGGCCGGCTGGCCGCGGTGATGGGCCACGAGAAGGGCTCGGGCAACAAGGCCCTGGGCGGCAAGCTGGCCGGCATGACCTGGGGCGTGCTGATGGCCGGCCCGATCATCGCCATGATCGTGGGCCTCGTGCTGCACGGCGTCACGGTCACCTCCGGCGCGCTGCTGGGGGCGTTCGTGGTGCTGACCGGCGTCAACTTCGGCCTGCACGTCAAGGACTGCCGCGAGTGCAAGATGCGCTACAGCTGCGCCATGAGCGCGGCGAAGAAGTAGCTCAGGGGGCGGGCTCGAGCCAGAAGTCCATCAGCTCCGTGGCCACGTGGCAGTAGCCGTCCTTCACGTCGACCGTCTGGGTCTGGGACAGGTAGCCGGGCGCGGACGCCTCCACCTCGATCTCGCCCGAGGCCTCCAGCCCGCACGACCACTGCGTGACGTCGTCGTAGTGGACGTCGCAGTCCTCGTAGTCGGCCCAGTCCTCGTCCACCATGGCGTAGCGCACGAGCACGTCCTCGATGGGCTGGTCGTCCGGATCGGTCACGATCACCGACACGGACACCCGGGCCATCTGGTCGCAGGCGCAGCCCACGGTCAGGGCCAGGAACGAGGCGAGGGCGAGGGCGGTCAGGGTGCGGGGCATGGGTCTCCTCCACGATCGACGTGCGGTATGGTTGCGGCCGTGTGCTGCAAGGCGCGGGCCAGCGCCCCGTGCACGGGAGGTGATCATGGAGCTGCTGCCGCTGCAGGTGGGCGACCTGATGGGCTCGCCCGACGTCAAGGACCTGCTGCTGGACGCGGGCCCCGGGACCGAGGCGGCGCACGCCGTGTGGGAGGACGTGGCGGCGATCAAGCTGGCCCTGGGCTGGAGTGGTCGGGCGACCTCGGTGCTGTTGCTGGAGCCGGGCCGTTCCCAGGGTTTCCCGGCCTGGGTCGATCCCTCCTGGGTCACCCCTGATCCGTCGACGCACGGCCCAGCCTCGGTGGACGCCGCCCTGGGGGCGCTGGCCGACGCGGGCGTTCGGCCGGACGAGGTCCGCACCGTGCTGGTGACCCATGACCACCCCGACCACGTGGACACCCGCGTGCTGGGGCACCTGCCCAACGCCGTCGTGCATGCACCTGCCTCTCCGATCCTCCCGGATGCGGTCCCGTTCGATGCCCAACGGCTCGGCGGACTCGTGACTGCCGTCGACACCCCGGGCCACTGGGGCCCCCATGCCAGCTACGTGGTCGACCTGCCGCAGCACGACCTGTCCGTCTGTCTCGCTGGCGACCTCGTGATGAGCCACGCCCACCTGCTGGCCATGGACCACCCGCTGGCGTTCGCCGACCACGACGCGGCCCGCGCCAGCCTGAGACGAGTGATCGAAGGACTGGATGGAAGGGGAAAGCGGTACCAGGTCATCTGGCCGGGCCACGATCGGCCGATCTTCGTCACCCGCCGGATTCGCGAGCTCCTGGCGTCGTGAGCTCGTCGAGGATCGCCACCAGCTCTGGATCGTCGACCACCGTCCGCGCCGAGGCCTCGAACTCGTCCAGGTCCAGCCCGGTCGAGGCGCCGTAGACGGCGGACTGCATTGCCATCTCCACCTTGTCCACCTGGCGGACGAAGCGCGACTCGGCCGTCTCCCCGCGCTCGTACTCGTGCCACGTGGACAGCAGCGCCTCGTCCCCCGGTAGACCGGCCAGCAGCTCGGCCATGGCCTCGGCCTCGAGCCTGTGCTTCTCCTCGGTCGGGATCCCGTTCCCCGGGACCATGTCCCCGACCCGCGCCTCGGCCAGGTCGTGCAGCAGCGCCATGCGCAGGGCCCGGTCCAGGTCGAGCCCATCCCGGTCCCGGCCCAGCAACAACACCAGCAGCGCTGTGCCGTAGCTGTGGTCGGCCACGCTCTCGCAGTCCCCGCGGGGAATCCCCCGTTGCAGCCACCCCTCGCGCTTCACCTTCTTGAGGCGGGCGATGTCATCGAAGATGCGGGCGATGGTCGGCTCGGCGCTCACCAGGTCCTCCGGATCGCGGCGAGCGAGGCCAGGAGCAGGAGGAGCACGGGAGAGGACGTCGGCGGAGCGGTCGCGCAGGCGCAGTTGCCCGCACCCACGGCCGCGTCACTGTCGGTGGCGTCGTCGTCGGCCCCGTCGTCGTCGGCCCCGTCGTCGTCATCGTCGTCGTCCGCGGTGGCATCGTCGTCGTCGTCACCACCCGCCTCCTCGAACAGCCAGGCCCAGTCGTGGGAGGTGATCGGGTTGTCCGCGGCCACGGCCGCGTGGTCGGCGAAGGCCACGTCGATGCGCAGCTCGGACGGGACCACGCGCATGGTCTGGATGGTGCCGCCGCTGCCCCAGTCCTTGGTCACCTCGGCCTCGATCGCCCACAGGCGGTCCGCGTCGAGGTCGCCGTCGAAGTCGTCGACCATCTCCTCGATGGTGTCGTAGCGGGAGCAGTTGATCGGGGGGTGGAGCTCGCGGTCGTGGTTGGTCACGGCCAGGGTGTTGGGGTGGGGGAGGGGGTCGTCGGTGGGCTCACGCAGGGCGAGGCCGTCGTGGTTGCACTCCAGCACGGCTGCGGGCGGGTCGGTGCGGCCGGTGGGTGAGATCAGGTGGATGTCGTAGGTGCCCAGCCGGCCCGTGGCCTCCACCGCGGCGATGGGATCCTGGATGGTGGCCTCGCCGTCGCCGTCGTAGTCCACGGCCTCGATGCCCTCGCGCAGGGACAGGTGGATCGGGATCAGATCCTGGGACAGGTCCAGGTCGGCAAGGGAGGTCTCGTGGTTGCCCTGGTTCTGGAACGAGCCCACGCCCTGCTCGTTGAGGCAGCTGAGGCAGCCGATGAAGCCGGGGAAGGCCATGGAGACCCAGCGCTGGGTGCCGGGCGTGGACGGGTCGAAGGCGAACACGATGGAGTGGTCGCGCAGGTCGGCCTCGTCGCCGCTCCAGGTCCAGTCCAGGTCGCGGGCCATGGCCAGCTCGCCCGTCAGGTCGGGATCGGCCTCCGTGGCCGCACCCCAGGCCGAGATCGAGGAGCAGCCCAGGTCCAGGCCGAACATGTCGGCGGCCGCGTTGATCAGCAACACGTCGTCCGCGTCGATTTCCCGGCCCAGTTCCTCGCGGTACAGCTCCACCCCCGCATCGCGCATGCCGTCGATCAGGGCCTCGGCCTCGGCCACGCGTTCGTCCGGGAAGTCGAGCATGGCGATGATCAGGCCGCGGAACAGCTCGTACTCGTCGGGGCTGAGGCCGAACAGGTCCAGGGCGTAGCCCGTGGCCAGGGCCAGGATCGAGTCGCCCAGCAGGTAGCCGTGGGCGTACCCCATCTCCTCGGGGGTGCCCCACAGGTGCACGACGCGGTGGTCACCGAGGTCGCGGACCGTGCCGTTGACCTGGGCTGCGGCCGGGGCGGCGCCGAGCGTCGCCAGCAGGACGAGGGTGGGGAGGAGGTGCGGTCGGGACATGGAGACCTCCGGACGTGTCCGCGTCCGATGGTATCCGGGATCCCGGGGATGCGCAGCCGCTGGATGAAGCGGTTGGGGGTCTCGCCGGTCATGGCCGCGAAGATGCGGTGGAAGTGGAACTCGGAGAAGCAGGCCACCCGGGCGAGGTCCCTCAGGCGGAGCTCGTCGTCGAGGTGCGCCTCGACGTGGTCGAGCACGCGGTTGATGCGGCCCACGTAGTCCTCGTGGCTCATGCGGCCTCCCGTGGTCCCCGGCGATCGGGGTGCCTATGATACGGGGCATCCGCAGGAGGTGGCGATGCGAGCGCAGGTGATCGACGGGGCGTTCGGGCTGGACAACCTGAAGCTGATGGAGCGGCCCGTGGGCGAGCCCGGGCCCGGGCAGGTGCGGCTGCGCATGATGGCGCAGTCGCTGAACTACCGCGACCTGCTGACCGTGCGTGGCCACTACAATCCGCGCCAGCCGCTGCCGCTGATCCCGTGCTCGGACGGGGTGGGCGTGGTCGAGGCGGTGGGGGAGGGGGTGACGCGGGCCGAGGTCGGCGAGCGGGTGTGCCCCATCTTCTGCCAGGAGTGGCTGGACGGGCTGCCCACGCGCGAGCGGGTGCGCTCCACCCTCGGCGGTCCGCTGGACGGCACGCTGGCCGAGTCCATGGTGATCGGCGAGGCGGGGCTGGTGCACCCACCGGAGCACCTGACGGATGCCGAGTGCGCGAGCCTGCCCTGCGCGGCGGTCACCGCCTGGACCGCGCTGTTCACCGAGGGCCAGCTGGGCGCGGGCCAGACCGTGCTGGTGCAGGGTACGGGCGGGGTGTCCGTCTTCGCCCTGCAGCTGGCCGTGGCTGCGGGGGCCGAGGTGCTCGTGACCTCGTCCAGCGACGCCAAGCTGGAGCGGGCGAGAGCGCTCGGCGCGGCCCACACCATCAACTACCGCGAGCAGCCCGCCTGGTCGAAGGCCGTGCGGGAGCTGACCGGCGGCCGTGGCGTGGACCACGTGGTCGAGGTGGGCGGCGCCAGCACCCTGGAGCAGTCGATCAAGGCCACGGCCATCGGGGGCCGGATCGCGGTGATCGGGGTGCTGTCCGGCATCAAGAGCGAGGTGATGCTCACCCCGATCCTGATGGGGTACATGCGGCTGCAGGGGATCCTGGTGGGACACCGGGCGAGCTTCGAGGCGCTCAACGCGTTCGTTCGCGAGCACGGGATCCGGCCAGTGATCAGCGACGTGTTCGGGTTCGAGGACGCCCGCCAGGGCTTCGACCTGATGGCGCGGGGCGGGCACTTCGGAAAGATCGCGGTGATGGTGGAGTGAGAGAACGGGCCGGAGATTTCGCGACCTCGGAGGAATTCCAGCCCGATTGTCCAGGCCAGTGCGAGAAATCCAGCCAGGCGCGTGCCGCGCCCTCGCCAGATCGTGCGACTCGTTGCCCGCTGGTTCTTCCGCTAGCGGTGGTAGCCTGACCGACAGTCCGTACGAAGGGGGCTTCGCCTTGTTGGGGTACTCGCGAACATCGGTCTCGGGATCATCAGCTACGGGAAGGTACCTCGCACTGCCCGTGATGATCGGCGCACTGCTCACCTGGGGCCGATGCTCCGAACCGGACGACGAGTCTCCTCCGGAACCGGTCGAGCTGGAATGTGGCAACGGCCTCGACGACGACGGCGACGGACTCGTCGACTGCTGTGACGTGGACTGCAAGGTTCTGACGGCCTGCGAGCGGGAGAGCGAGTGCTTCGACGGGTCGGACAACGACTGCGATGGAGCGAGCGACGGATTCGATTCCGACTGCCCCCACCGGTCAACGACCTCGGACTGGGTGGAAGTGGCGGCCGGGGCCTATCACTCCTGTGGTCTGCACACCGACGGGAGCATCGAGTGCTGGGGGTGCGGCCACGATAGCTACGACCACGGGCAGTGTGTGGCCCCTGAGGGCGTTTTCGTGTCGGTGAGCGCCGGGGCCTACCACTCCTGCGCCCTCGACGAGCAGGGCATCGCTCGTTGCTGGGGCTGTGAAGACCACACCGATTATGGCCAGTGCCTCCCGGAGAACCGGGCCTTCCGGTCAGTGAGCGCCGGCAACCTGCATTCGTGCGGTTTGAGGGACGATGGCGAGGTGAACTGTTGGGGGTGCCGCGAGGACGGTGACCTCGGACAGTGCGACGTTCCGGACGAGGTGTTCCTGGCGGTCGACGCGTCCTGGGCCAGCTGTGGCTTGACCGTCGACGGGCGAGTGCTCTGCTGGGGGTGCCACGAGGACTACCCCGGTCAGTGCGAGGTGCCCGCGGGCACATTCGTCGATGTCAGTGCCGCGGAGATTCACGCCTGCGCGATCGACGAGGGCGGTCAGGTCACGTGTTGGGGCTGTGGCTCCATCGACCTGGGGCAGTGCGACGAGCCTGGAAGTGCCGTGCGCCAACTCGCATGCTCCGGGACCCACAACTGTGCCATCGACCTGGATGACCGTGTCCTCTGCTGGGGGAATGCGGCGAGCATCCTGCAGACCGAGGAGATCCACGCGCCGCACGTCTTGCTGACCCAGGTCTCGGGCGGCACATCCCATACCTGTGGCGTGGCCCTGGACGGGCGGGTGTACTGCTGGGGGCTCAACGACTGGGATCAATGCGAGGTGCCGTGAAGCGGTTGCCACGGCAAGAGCCCGTCGAAGTCGAAAGCTGTGTGATTCCAGTGGATTGAGGCATATTCCCTCGTGATGAGTTTGAAATCTTGGAGGAGCGAAAACGGCGAGCTGGCGATGTCCGAACCCCGGTCATCGAGCAGAGCCCCACGGTGAACGCTGCGTCCGCACACGGAAGCGCAAGGTGAACCCGCCCCCCGCGTCCGCTGCCCTGTGGTACTCCCGAAGGCGGAGGACACGCAGATGAAGCACGCAGCCGCATTCATGGGAATCATCGTGGTGATCGCCTTCGCGCTGATGCTCGCCAACTGACCTGGGCCGCCAGCTCGGGTATCTTGGGGCGCGTCCCGGAGGTGTGACGTGCCCGCAGCGTTCCGTTTCTCCTTCCTGCCGTTCCTGCTCGGCCTGCTGCTGTGCGTGGGGTGTCCCACCGACGAACCGGCCGATGACGACGACGACACCACGGCCGACGACGACGACGACACCGCTGCCGACGACGACGACGCGGTGCCGCCGTGGCCGGAGTGGGCCATGCACCACTGGGTGTGGGAGGACGAGAGCACCCAGGAGAGCGCGACCGCCCTGGTCGACGACTACCTCGCCCGGGACATCCCGGTGGGCGCCATCATCATCGATTCGCCCTGGGAGACCGGCTACAACACCTTCGAGTGGGACACGGACCGCTTCCCCGACCCCCAGGGCATGATCGACCACTTCCACGACAACGACGTGCGGGTCTTCATGTGGATCGTGCCCGCGATCAACGTGGACGTGCAGCCCCTGTACGACGAGGCGGCCGAGCTCGGCTACTTCATGCAGACCAGCGCGGACAGCGGCCCGGCCGTGGTCGACTGGTGGAAGGGCGACGGTAGCCTGATCGACTACTTCAACCCCGATGCAGTGGCGTGGTGGCACGAGCTGATGGACCCGGTGCTCGACATGGGCATCGACGGGTGGAAGACCGACGGGCTCGACTTCGCCGCCCTCATCGCCGACTACTCGCCCGGCCTCGGCGAGGACGTCGAGCGGCTGGAGTACTCCCACGCGTACTACCGGGACTTCTTCGACTACACGCGCGAGAAGCTCGGCGACGACCGGCTGATCACGTCCCGGCCGATCGACAACTACGGCGCGGACATCGGCGGCGACGCGACCGCGTTCGCGCCCATCGACATCAACTGGGCCGCGTGGGTGGGTGACCAGGACGCCACCTTCGAGGGGATCCAGGCGGTGATGCGCAACTTCTACTGGTCGGCGGACTACGGCTACACGGTGTTCGGCTCGGACATCGGCGGTTACCGGGATACCGACGAGGTCCCGCAGGGCCGCACCAAGGAGGTGTTCCTCCGCTGGGCGCAGCTGGGCACCTTCTCCGGCGTGATGGAGAACGGCGGCGGCGGCGAGCACCGCCCGTGGGAGTGGGACTCCGAGACCGAGACCGTGTACCGGGACCTCGTGGAGCTGCGCTACGCCATGCTGCCGTACCTGATGGAGGAGGGGGCGAAGGCGTTCGAGGCCGGCGAGCCGCTGATGGACTTCACCGGCAACGCCGAGTACGACTACCTGTTCGGCCCGGACATCTACGTGGCGCCCATGATCGAGGAGGGCACCATGCGCCTCTGTGACTTCCCCGACGACGGCAACTGGGTCTGGCTCTTCGGCGACCACGCCGTGTTCGAGGGGGGTGCCGAGGAGACCCTGGACATCCCGCTGGACACCTTCCCCGCCTTCGTGCGCGAGGGGTCGGAGATCGCCGAGACCCTGTTGCCCTGACTCCGGAAAGGACCTGACCCATGGCTCGAATCCTCATCCCGACCGTGCTGACGCTGATCCTGGCCGTGTCCGGCTGCAAGGAGGCCCCGGAGGCTCCCGAAGGCGAGCTGCCCGGGGACGTGACCCTGTTCCAGTCGTTCATTGCCGACGAGGAGCTGCTGCGGCCGGTGATCCAGCCGTTGATCGACCAGGGCGTGGAGTACATCGACAGCGGTGACGACAGCTGCTACCGCATCGCCGACCTGCAGCCCTGCGACGCCATGGCCATGTGCATCGAGGGGATCGATCCCACCGACGTGCCCGCCGTGGTGCACGCCGAGGTGCTGGACTACCCGGTGACGGACGTCGAACGAGCGCTGATGCACGAGGACTGGACCGAGCTGTACCCATCCAACTACGACGACTACACGGTCGTCTTCGAGGAGGGCAGGGAGGAGTACCTCTCGGGGGAGGCCCACTACTACCTGCGTCAGTACCAGGCCACGGTGCCGGTGTTGACCATGCAGGCCTCGCTGGTGACCAACCTGCAATACCGGCGCATCGACGACTGGGACGGGGAGGGCAACCCGCTGGTGATCATCCGCGGCTGGTTCCCCACCATGCCCGAGACCAGCAGCGACCAGCTGGCGATGACGATGAACTTCTCGTGGGAGATCCAGGAGCCCATCGAGGGGGGGACGAAGACACGGCGGCTATTCGCCAACTGGACCGACCTCGCCATCGGCTCGCTCAGCGCGGGCGAGGCGTTCAACATCGCGTGCATGCAGTCCAAGTCGGGCTGGGACGACATCAACGACTGGCTGGAGGACAACCCTTCCTGACCGGTAGGTCGGGCCAAGGAGCCGAAGGCGACGGACCCGACATCCCCCTCAAGCCGCCAGCGCCTCGCGCAGCCGGGTCCGCGCCCGGTGCAGCCGCACCCGCTGATTGACCTCCGAGATCCCCAGCAGCTCACAGACGTCTGCGGAGTCCATGCCCTCCACGTGGCGGAGGTGGATCACGTCCCGCTGGTTGGGCGGCAGCGTGGCGATGGCCGCCTGGATGTGGTCCATGGACTGCTTGCTGCCCAGCAGCTCCTCGGGTGTGCTGCCGTTCCAAGGGTCCCGCTGGTGGGCCCAGAATTCCCCCTGGCCCAGCTGCGTGGGGTCGACCACGGGATCCATGTCCGCGCCGCCGAGAGAGGAGAAGGGGACCTGGCGCGCCTCGCGGGCGCCCCGGGTGCGGGCCCTGTTGATCAGGATGCGGAACATCCACGTCCGCAGCGACGAGCGGCCCTCGAATCGGTGCAGGCCCCCCAGCGCCGCCATCCACGCGTCCTGGACCACCTCGGTGGCCACGCCCGAGCTGCCCACGTAGCTACGGGCGACACGCTCCATCAGCGGCCACCAGGCCTGGACGAGTTGGGCCACGGCCGTCTCGTCGCCCTGGAGGATGCGCGCGACGATCTCCGCGTCGGGCCCGGGCTGGCTGTCTCGGATCGTGGTGACCTGCATGATGTCTCCCTGGGGCGGTGAATGTCTGCCCTGGGGAATGAGCAAGGAGCGTGCCACCTCGGGTCTCGGGGGAGACGTCGGCCGATTGTCTACAGTGCAGGTCGAGATCTGTAACGGTTGAGACGGCCCGGGAGACAGGGAAGTGTCTCAGGTCACTCGTGCCCGCTGTCTCAGCGGTCGATCCCGTACCACCAGGTCGTGTCGTACAGGTCGGGGAAGGTGTTGACCCGGTACAGCTCGGGCTGGTCCGGGCAGTCCAGCCGCCACAGCCAGGTGCCGTCCGGGTAGCTCACCTCGCCCACGAACGAGTCCCCCCACCCGTTGACGAATTGCAGCCGGTCCCCGTCCCACAGCATGTCCGCGTCGCCCATGCCCTCGGAGACGAAGTGATCCGGTGTGTTCGGCTCGGAATCGCCAAAGGCGAAGGTGATCGAGGCCTGCATGGCGGCGGTGTCGAGTTCGTACTCCACGACGCGGCTGTACGGATCGTCGTCGGACGGCTTGCCGGTGGGGTCCGGCCGCACCGCGCCGTTGTCGAACACCAGCAGGCGCGCGCGGTCCCCGTCGCGCCAGCGCAGCTCGGGGGCGTGCTGGCGGAAGAACCACTGCTCGCCCGCGAGGGGAGTGGGCGCGGCCGCGTCGAGGTCGTCCACCAGTTCGAAGTCCCCCTCGTAGCCCAGCCGCCACAGCACCGCGTCGGTCGCCGGGTCGATGGCCACGATCCAGTCCTGGTGGCGCAGGGACAGCCAGAACCGCTGACCCCCGTCGTCGACCACGTGGACCAGGGCGTTGCCGTGCAGCCAGTCCTCCGGATCCGTGGTGAGGCCCAGTCCCAGCCGATCGTAGTCCAGGGCCGGATCGATCGGGGCGCCGTCGCCGGTCTGGCCGTGGGCGCTCCAGTCCCACAGCACCTGCTCGTTCACCGGATCGAACACGACGATGCCCGCGCCGACCATGAACCGACCGTCGTCGAGGGGCTCGCTGGTGGTAGTGAGGAATGCGACCGCGCCGGCCCAGGGGCCCTGGTGCAGGTCGATCAGCTCGTGCATGTCGATCCAGTCGTGCTCGAACCGGGTGCGGCCCTGGAACCACAGGGGCCCGTACTCGGCCTGCAGCGCGCCGGTGCGGTCGAACAGGGCGATGCGCGAGTCGCTGTCCAGGGCCGCGCCGAATCCGCCGTCGGCGCGGGCGCGAACGCCCAGCAGGGTCTCGTCCGCCGGGTGGGACAGGGCCCAGACCGGCTCGCCGGTGCGGTCCACGCAGTAGTAGACCGGGGTCGCGTAGATCCAGCCGTTGGTGCAGACCACCTCGTCGGGGCCGAACGTGCCCGCGGGGGCCGCGGAGGTGACTTGGCAGTCGGGCCAGCCGCCAGGGAGCCGGTCGGGGGTGTAGGGGGTGGACTCACCGATCCAGGTGTGCTCGCCGTCCGTGGCCACGGCACGCAGTCCCACCTCCTGCTCGGCGTGCAGCCCCAGCACGAGCATGTCGCCGGCCTCGCCCGCGAGGACGGAATGCGGGGGTGTGGAGGAGACCACCTCGGTCCCCTGCAGTACCTCCACGTGTACGTCCGCGTCGTGCTCCAGGGTCACCTCGAGCAGCGCGCTGAAGGGGTTGGCCGGGTTGTCCCGCACCGCCACCTGGACCTCACCGGGCCAGGGATCGCATGCAGCCATGGCCAGCGGCAGCAGCCAACACGGGGCCAGCCGGCGGACGTGGTACCTCATTCGCCGGGTATCGAGGCCTGCAGGCCGTAGGGTGGCGAGCCGTTGGTCAGCGTGCCGCCCACGCAGGTCAGGGCGAGCGGCGCGAATTCCAGACCGTCCTTGTGCGCGGTCCAGACGTATGCACCCGGCTCCACACCGGCCACGATCACGCCGCCGTCGGTGGTCGTGGCCGCCAGGTCGAGGTCGGGCACCACCGAGGTGTCGAAGTAGATCGGCCCGCGCGCGGGATCCACGGGCGGGTCGATGCTCACCACCACGTCCGGCTCGCCCGGGGCGTACACGGAGTGCTGGTTGTCGCTGATCGCGGTCACCGTCACCACCATGGTGCACACGTTCGGGTCATGGGGATCCGAGCCCACGAGCAGGCCGAGGAACTCGGCGATGGGCCAGGTCACGGCCTGGAAGGTGATCCCCGTCACGTCCTCGGTGCCGATGGGCAGCGTGGCCGTCAGGCTGGGGTAGAAGTCCGGGTGCTCCAGGCCGACGGTCACCTCGCTGTGGTCGGGCAGGTCGTCGAAGGCGAACAGGCCGTCCGGCTCGATCTCCATCCGGCGGGTCGGGTACTGCAGCAGGTGGACCTCGGCGCCGGTCACGTCGTGCAGCTCGACGATCTCACCGATGCCGGCGGCGTCGAAGAACCACGCCTGGCCGGACACGGTGCGGTCGCCGGTGGGCGGGGCGGTGTCGTCGTCGTCGGTCACGGAGCTGTCGTCGTCGTAGAGGGGCACCGTGTCGTCGTCGTCGGGTCCGGAACCCGGGCAGCCCACCAGCAGCAGCGCCGTGAGCGTGGCACCCACCCTCGTCTCAGCGGGCATCCTCGGCCTCCCAGGTCAGTCCCTCCAGCGTGTCGAGGTGGTCCGGCTGCAACCACGGTTCGTAGCGTTCGTCTCCGGCCAGGTGGACCCCGAACCACGCGGTCACCAGGGGATTCGTGATCGCGTGCACCTGGTCCACGTCCATCCACTCATCGCCGTGGCATTCCGGGAAGATGGGCACGGCGTCGCACAGGTCGGAGAAGCCCCAGTGCCCTGCGTCGTCCAGGGTGGCGAGGCGCTTCGGCGGGCCGATGGCCTCGTAACAGGGGCGGATCTCCTCGAGGTAGTCCAGCTCGTCGTCCTCGTCCCCGGCCAGCACCAGCGGCTGGACCACCCCGGCCAGGCCGCTGCCCTCCTCTCCGAACAGGTACCAGGCGCCGGGCGCCATGGGCGCCACGGCCACGATGCGATCGTCCGGCACGGCGTCGTCGAAGGTCTGGCCGCCCAGGGTGCCCACGTAGCGGCAGGCGTACGCGTCCTCGGTCTCGCAGTACGCGATGGCGTGGTCGATGTCCAGCAGGCCTCCGCCCAGGATCAGTGTGGTCACGGCGCCGAAGGAGTGGCCGGCCATGCCGTAGGCGGGGCCGGCCACCATGCCGCCCAGCAGGAGGTCGTCGCCGTTCGACCGCTCGAGCACGTGATCCACGGCATACCGCACGTCGTCGGGGCGCTCGGCCAGCACCCGCGCGGCCTGCTCGGCGTCGAGGTCCATGAACGTGTTGCCCGTGTGGTCCACGGACGCCACCACGAACCCGTGGCGGGCCAGGTGCTCGGTGAGGAACGGCGACTGGTAGCGGATCCCCCCGTAGCCGTGGGAGAACGCCACCAGCGGGTAGGGGGCGCCCCGCGCGTCGGCGGGCGCGTCGCGGTAGCCGCCGAAGACGAAGTCGAGCTCGGGCCAGTAGGAGTCGGGTTCGTCCCCGGCGATGGGCGCGGCCGGGTACCACACCTCCACGGTCAGCTCCTTGCCGCGGCCATCGGTGTGCACCAGCGTGGTGAACCCCGCCTCGTACGCGCCGTACTCATCGGGCTCGGCCCACGGAGCCTCGTGGGCCGTGTCGTCGTCGCCGGGGTCGTCCGCGGAGTCGTCGTCCGCGGGCGCCTCGTCCGTGGGGCAGCCGAGGACGAGGGCGCTTGCGAGCAGCGCGCACGAGGACAACCACGAGCGCAACGAGACCACCCTCAGCACCCCCCGTTGCCCGGGTGCACGAAGGGGTCGCGGTCGTCGCAGTCCCAGCCCTCGCCCGGGTAGTCGATCCCGTCGTAGGGCCCGGGCTGCCACCAGGCCGGGTAGCCGTCGCCGTCCAGGTCCCACAGGCCGGCGCGGGAGCCGCCGTAGGCGCCGATGTCGGCCGTGCCGCCGTCCGGGTCGGGGTCGCCGCTGCCGGCGTCGACGAGCGACGAGCTCGGATCCAGGTGCAGGTCCCAGTCGAGGGCATCGGGAGCCGTGGTGTCGAGGAAACCGGGATCGGCGCTGATGTTGTCGTTGCTGCCCTCGGGATCGACCATGCCGGCCACGTCGTCGGGTGCGTTCCCCCAGATGTTGCCGTGGGACGGGATCGGCTCGATGCCGGAGACCCACAGGCCACCGCCGAGGGAACCCGCGGTGTTGCCGGTGATGCTGACCTCGTACAGGCCGCCGGATGAGCTCACGGAGGCGAGGCCGCCGCCCGAACCGGTGGCCACGTTGCCCACCACGGAGACGTTGTGGAAGGTGACGTTGGAGAACGCGTCGAGGTGGACCCCGCCGCCGTCGCCGCCGTCGGCCCGGTTGCCCGCCACGATCATGCTGTGGGGGCTGGGGGAGCCGCCGTTGGCGTGCAGACCGCCCCCGTCACCGCTGGCCACGTTGCCGGTGATGGCCACGTTGTACAGCCACGGTGAGCCGCCCGTGCCCACGGCCATGCCGCCGCCGTGGCTGGTGGACGTGTTGTTCGCGATCACGACGCTGTAGTAGGCGCACGAGGAGTTGCCCACGTACACGCCGCCTCCGTTGACCGCGGTGTTGCCGCGGAAGGTCACCTGTCTCAGGGCGGCGCCCGACCCGTACTCGTACAGCCCGCCCCCGGCGAGCGCGGCGGTGTTGTCCTGCACGGTGACCCGCTCGAGCTGCGCAAACGACTGGGTCAGGTACAGCCCGCCGCCGTCGTTGCTGGCCACGCTGTCCCGGATCACCACGTCCTGCAGGGTGGGGGACGCGCTCTCGATCCGCACCCCGGCGCCCCGGTCGTGGGCCCCGTTGGTCAGGGTGAAGCCCCGGAACACCGCGGACGTGGTCTCGGCGCTGCTGAACTCCAGCACCGGCCCTGCGGCCCCGCCATCGACCGTGGTCATGGTCGGCCCTGCCACCCCGACCACGGTGCCGACCTTGCCCTCGAAGTCCAGGTTCTCGGTGTACGTGCCCGGCGCCACGCACACCACCTCGCCCCAGGTGATGGAGTCGATGCCCGCCTGGATGGTGGTGAACACGGACGGCACCTGGCGGTCGCAGTCCAGGCAGTCGTCGTCATCCTCGCCGTCGCAGTCGTTGTCCACGCCGTCGCACAGCTCGGCCGCGCCCGGGTTGACCAGGGGGTCGGTGTCGTCGCAGTCCGTGGTCTCGTCCCAGCCGTCGCCATCGGCGTCCGCGGGCGCGGTGTCGTCGTCGTCCGCGCTGTCGTCGTCCGCGGTGTCGTCGTCGTCCACGGTGTCGTCGTCATCGTCGGGCTGCGCCGTGGTGTCGTCGTCGTCGGTCGGAGCCGTGGTGTCGTCGTCGTCGGACGGAGCCGTGGTGTCGTCGTCGCCGGCCGTGGGATCCTCCAGCACGATCTCCAGCACGGAGCAGCCGGCCCACGCCAGTGCGGCCAGCAGCACGACACCCGATCGCGACAGCGCGCGTGACCCCGGTCCACCCATGCCACTAATCTACACCAGCCAACCCGAACACGACGGAGGCGACCATGAGCAACCCGGTGGCCGTGTTCCACACCTCCAGGGGCGTGATCCGCGCCGAGATCTACCTCGACCGCATGCCGCGTACGGCAGGCAACTTCCTGTCCCTGGCCCGCAGCGGGTTCTACGACGGGCTGCACTTCCACCGGGTGATCGACGGGTTCATGATCCAGTTCGGCTGCCCCCACAGCCGGGATCCCCACAGCTCGATGTGCGGCATGGGAGAGGGCCCGGACGGTCCCATCGACGACGAATTCCCGCGCAAGCACAAGCTGTCCAACGAGGTCGGCACGCTGGCCATGGCCAACAGCGGCCCGGACACGGGCAGCTCCCAGTTCTTCGTCAACACCGCGCACAACAAGCAGCTGGACTGGTTCCGCTGGTTTGGCCGGGTTGGCAAGCACCCGGTGTTCGGCAAGGTGGTGGAGGGGATGGACGTGGTCACGCGCATCGAGTGCGCGCCCGCGGACGGGATGGACCGGCCGGTGGAGCCGGTGTGCGTGGAGTGGGTCGAGATCCGGGAGTGAACGCCCGCGCGAGGCTGGAGGCTAGCCGAAGTAGCGCTTCAGCAGGCCGTCGAACTGCTGGCCGTGGCGCGCTTCGTCCTTGCACATCTCGTGCACGGTGTCGTGGATCGCGTCGTAGTCGAGCTGCTTGGCCTTGGTGGCGATGGCCTTCTTGCCCTTGCAGGCGCCGAACTCGGCGTCCACGCGCACCTTGAGGTTGGTCTTGGTGTCCGCGACCAGCACCTCGCCGAGCAGTTCGGCGAACTTGGCCGCGTGCTCGGCCTCCTCCCAGGCGATGCGCTTGTAGGCCTCGGCCACCTCGGGGTAGCCCTCGCGCTCGGCTTGCCGTGCCATGGCCAGGTACATGCCGACCTCGGTGCACTCACCCTGGAAGTTGAGCCGCAGGCCCTCCAGGATCTCCGCGTCCACGTCCTTGGCCACGCCGATGCGGTGCTCGTCTGCCCACTCCAGGGTGCCGCCCTGCTCCTCGAACTTCTCGGCCGGGGCGTTGCATTGGGGGCAGTTGGCCGGCGGGGCGTCGCCTTCGTGGGTGTAGCCGCAGATGGTGCAGATGTAGGTCTTCATGGTCGTGTTCTCCCTGTGAGTGTCCCTGCTTCGCAGGGGGATTTAATCATCGGAGCCAGCAATCTAGACTGTTCGCTCCGGTTTGCACAGTGAATGGCCCCCAGAGGGAGTCGCCCCATGTCTAGGTCCGACGTCTGGAAATGCAAGGTCTGCGGGTACGTGCATGAGGGGGACGCTCCCCCGGACGCGTGTCCGGTCTGCAGCGTGGCCGCGGAGCTGTTCGAACCGCTGGAGGCGCCTGGCGCCTCGACGGATGGGTCCGATCTCGAGGGCCACCTGGTGATCCTGGGCGCGGGGGTCGCCGGCCTGACCGCGGCCGACCACGCGCGGCGCACGTCGTCGGCCATGGACATCACCCTGGTCGGCGGTGAGCCAGGGCTTCCCTACTACCGGCTGAACCTGACGCGGTACCTCGGCGGCGAGGTGGGCGGCGACGAGCTGGCCATGGTGCAGCGCGCCTGGCTGGAGGAGAACCGCATCGAGCTGGTGGAGGGGGAGGTCTCCGAGATCGACCGATACGCGAAGCTGGTGCGCTTCGGCGACGGCCGCACGCTGTTCTACGACCGTCTGGTGCTGGCGATGGGTGCGCACCCGTTCGTGCCACCACTCCCCGGGGCGGACCTGCCCGGTGTGTTCACCCTGCGGACCGTGGGGGATGCCGACGCGATCGTGGCGCGCGTCGAGCGAGGCGGCCGCTGCGTGGTCATCGGCGGCGGCCTGCTGGGCCTGGAGGCCGCGGGTGCGGTGCAGCAGCGGGGCATGATCGTGACCGTGCTGGAGGGGTACGGCTACCTGCTGCCGCGGCAGCTCGACGAGGAGGGTGGCCGGCTGCTGCAGCGGTTCGTCTCGGGCCGCGGGATCATCGTACGCAACGAGGTGCGGGCGCGGGCGATCGTCGGCGACGACGAGGTTCGCGGCGTGGACCTCGGGAACGGCGAGGTGCTGGACGCCGACCTGGTCGTGGTGGCCACCGGCGTCCGGCCGAACAGCCACCTGGCCCGTCGTTGTGGGCTCGAGGTGCGGCACGGCGTGGTGGTGGACGACCGCCTGGCCACGGCCGACCCGGCGGTGTTCGGTGCGGGCGACGTGGCCGAGCACTCGGGGCGGGTCTACGGCATCTGGCCGGCGTCCCATGTGCAGGGCACCGTGGCCGGGATCAACGCCGCGGGTGGCGAGGCGACGTTCACCTCCATCCCGCCCTCCAACCAGCTGAAGGTGATGGACGTGGACGTGGTGAGCATGGGCGACGTGCATCCCTCGGACGGCAGCTACCGTACCTTCGAGGCGCGCGGTGACGGTGAGTACCGTCGACTGATCAGCCGTGACGGCCGGCTCGTCGGTGCCATACTGGTGGGGAATGCAACCCACGCGGGCGCGCTACGCGCGGCCATCGAGGAGGGGCGGTCGTTGCTGGAGATCGGCGAGATCGTCGACGGTTTTCCAGCGCCGGTTCATGGGGAGTGAAGACATGGGTGGAGTCCAGTTGAACCTGCGGCGGGCGCTGCCCGGCCTGATCGTGGCGCTGTCTCTGTGCACGGGCTGTCCGGACGACTACGACAACGTGCCCCTGGTCTCGGCTACCCCCGCGGCCGTCGACTTCGGGATCGTGCCGCTGGACACCGCCGAGCCGCTGGTGACCTCGCTGGTGCTGACCAACGACGACGAACGGGACCTGATCGTGCTGGACATGGGTGTCGGCGGGGACGCGGACCTGTTCGCGCTCCAGTGGTCGGACGGGTCCGTCGCCGAGATGCCCCAGGACCTGCTCAACGGCCGCACGATCTCCCTGCACGTGGCGTTCGAGGTGCCCCCCGAGGCGGGCGAGTACGCGGCCGAGGTCGAGTTCACCATCGGGTTGCGCAGCGGCGCGGGCGGCTGCAGCTCGGGCGCGTACGATCAGCAGTTCCAGACCCTCGCGGTGACCCTCTCGGCCGTGGTCGGCTGCGACCTCGACGGCGACGGCTTCGAAGGCCAGGTCTGCGGGGGAGGGGACTGCGACGACGGCGACGCCGCCATCCACCCGGACGCCGAGGAGCTGTGCGACGGGGTGGACAACGACTGCGATGGCGACCTCGACGAGGGCTACGACGTGGACGGCGACGGCTACCTGGCCTGCGACGCCGACTGCGACGACGACGATCCCGACAGCTGGCCCGGCGCCGCCGAGGTGTGCGACGGGGTGGACAACGACTGCGACGGCGTCGTGCCCGACGACGAAATCGACGGCGACGCGGACGGCTGGCGTGCCTGCTCCGACGGCGCGGAGCCCGCGGACTGCGACGACGGTGACGACACGGTGTACCCGGGCGCGGTCGAGCTGTGTGACGGTCTGGACAACGACTGCGATGGACTGCTCGGAGCGGAGGAGCTGGACGACGACGGCGACGGGATCACCGAGTGTGACGGCGACTGCGACGACGGGTCACCGCTCACCTTCCCGGGGGCCGCCGAGCAGTGCGATGGCGCGGACAACGACTGCGACGGGGTGGCGGACGAGGACGTGGGCGAAGACGGCGACGGCGACGGGTACGCCCCGTGTGACGGCGACTGCGACGACCTGGATCCCACCGCGTGGCCCGGGGCCCCGGAGCTGTGCGACGGAGCGGACACCGACTGTGACGGCGTCGTGCCCGGCGACGAGGTGGATGGGGATGGGGACGGCGTGCTTGCCTGTGCCGACTGCGACGACGGCGATCCCCTGTCGTATCCGGGTGCGGCCGAGCTGTGTGACGGCGCGGACAACGACTGCGACGGGGCGCTCGGGATCGACGAGGTGGACGGGGATGGGGACGGCGTGCTGGCCTGCGCAGACTGCGACGACACCCACGCCGACGTCTGGCCCGGGGCCCCCGAGCTGTGCGACGGCCTCGACAACGACTGCGACGGGGCCGTGTCCGCACTGGAGACCCTCGACCAGGACGGCGACGGGCACCCCTACTGCGGGGATTGCGACGACACCGACGCGGCCGCCTGGCCGGGCGCGGTCGAGCAGTGCGACGGGGTGGACAACGACTGTGACGGAGCCCTCCCCACGGACGAGGTGGACTCGGACGGGGACGGTCTGCTGGCCTGCGAGGAGTGTGACGACGGCGACGCCGGGGTCTACCCGGGCGCGACCGAGCAGTGCAACGGCGCGGACGACGATTGCGATGGCATCGTGCCCCCCGACGAGCTGGACGGGGACGGCGACGGGGTGCTCGCCTGCGCCGACTGTGATGACGGGGACGCGCTGAGCCACCCGGGAGCCGCGGAGCAGTGCGACGGGGTGGACAACGACTGCGACGGCGTGATCCCCGCAGACGAGGACGACGCGGACGGCGACTCGGTGCGTGTCTGCGACGGCGACTGTGACGACGGCGATCCGGCCGTGCACCCCGGGGCCGTGGAGAGCTGTGACGGGCTGGACGACGACTGCGACGGGCTGCTCCTTCCCGGCGAGACCGACGGGGACGGCGACGGCTACCTCGGTTGCGAGGAGTGCGACGACCTCGATCCGACGATCCACCCGGGTGCGGTCGAGCAGTGCGACGGGGTGGACAACGACTGCGACGGCGTCCTGCCCGCCGACGAGGTGGACGCCGACGGCGACGGCTACCGCGTCTGCGACGGCGACTGTGACGACGCGGCGACCACCGTGTTCCCCGGGGCGGTCGAGAGCTGTGACGGCGTGGACACCGACTGCGACGGCTCCACCCCACCCACCGAGCTCGTGGACGCGGACGGCGACGGCGCGGTCAACTGCGCGGACTGCGACGACACCGACGCGGCCAGCTGGCCCGGTGCCGTGGAGCAGTGCGACGGCGCGGACAACGACTGCGACGGTGCGCTCCCCACCGACGAGGACGACGCCGACGGCGACGGCGTCCTGGTCTGTGAGGGGGACTGTGACGACGCCGATCCGGCCATCAGCCCGGAGGTCATCGAGCAGTGCAACGGCCTCGACGACGACTGCGACGGCGACGTGGACGAGGGCTTCGACCTGGACGGCGACGGGGTGCTCGCCTGTGACGGGGACTGCGACGACGCCGACGCCGGCGTGCACCCGGGCGCGACCGAGGAATGCGACGGCGTGGACGACGACTGCGACGGTGACATCGACGAGGGGCTGGCCGGCCACGGCGAGGACTGTCCGGCGGACAGCTGCCTTCAGGTGCTGGAGGAGGCCTCTCCCACGGACTCGGACTGGTTCTGGCTCCTCGGCGGCGGCGCGCCCTACGAGGAGTACTGCCAGTTCGGCACGGTCGGGGGCGGCTGGGCGTACCGCGCCGACCTGGAGATCGACAACCCGACCGTCGACGTGTTGATCGATCACCATGTGGAGGTCCCGCTCGACGTGCTGGCCCTGGTGGCGGCGGGCAGCATGCTCGATGGCGGCGCCGACCTGCGGCTGTTCACCCACGATGGCCCGCTCATGGACCACTGGTTCGACGTGGACCTGGACACGGGCGACACCGTGGTGTGGGCGGTGGTCCCCGAACTGCCCGCGGGCCAGGCCACGAACTTCACGGTCACCTACGGCAACGCCGACACCGAGCGGCAGGCCCTGTCGTGGCACTTCGACGACTTCGTCACCGACTCCTCGGGTCTGTACGACCTGGTCTACGACCCCACGTGGGGCACGCCCAACTACGTGTGGAACGCCGCGGCGAGCACGCTGGAGACGGGCGCCACCAACATGGACTACTTCCTGCAGCTCGGACCTGCCGTGGTGGAACTGGACGAGCCGCTGTACGTGGAGGTGCAGGGGCGGCTCGTGGACGACAACGACGCGCTCGGACCGATGCTGCGCGGGGACGACGGCAGCCTGATCAGCGCAGTGGCGTCCAACGACTACGACGGCGTGGAGCACTACAGCGGTCTGGAGTCCATCGTGTGGCACGCCGCACCGCCCGCGGCCCACTACGAGGCCTCGCACCTGCTGGCGCTGGGGAACGTGATCGACATCAGCGTCACGACCCGCATCGGGCTGTACCACGACGGCGAGACCCTGGACTACTACCTGGACGGTGCCTGGGCCGGCACGGCGCCGGTGAACGGGTTCGTGCTCGAGGGGGTGGGCCTGGCCAACTTCGCCTGCGAGGGAGCCCCGGGCGCGGAGTTCGAGTACCTGTGGGTGGGCTCCGAACCCATCGACTTCGACCCCACCGCCGTGGTGTCCCTGGCCACGGGCGCGCTGGACGTCGAGCAGCCCTTCTGACTCGGTTCGCCACCATGGAGAACCCCATGGTGAACCCCGTGCTCGGGCGCCCGGGCATCTGGTACCCTGGTCTATGTGGGAGTGCTCCCGCTCGGCGGGTGTGGACAGGAGGTCGGCATGGACGGTGGACGACGATTTTCCAGGTGGTCCATTGCCCCGATCGTCGCGTTGCTGTTCCTCGTGTCCTCATCCCTCAACTGCGACTGCTGGGTCGATGACGAGACCGACTGGTGCGAGGAGCACGACTGCGACGACGACGTGTCCTCCGACGACGACACCGAGGACGACACCGTCGACCTGCCGCCCAAGTGGAAGCACAAGAAGTACCACGACGACGATGACGTGGCCGACGACGACGACGACACCGCGGACGACGACGACGACGCCACCGCGGACGACGACGACGTGGCCGACGACGACACCGGCGGTGATGACGACGACACCGGCGGTGACGACGACGACACCGTGGGGGACGACGACACCACCAACCCGTTCACCTGCACCGACTTCTGCGCCATGGAGGGCGGGGGTCTGTGCATCGATTGGGCCGGTTCGGGCATGACCTGCATGGAATTCTGCGAGGGTTGCCTCAACCAGGCCGACCTCGACTGCCTGTCCACCTGCCCGCCGAGCCCCTACACCGACGGGTGCGCCTGCATCTACAGCTGCCTGGCAGCCTACCTCAACCCCTGATCCCCCCGCCGCGGGTGCCGCGGCATCAAGTGGTCGGTAGGAGGTCTACCAGTGAGGTCGCTCCCCCTCGCCATGGTGCTGCTGCTGCTGACCGGCGGTTGCGGTGAGATCGAGGTCCCGGACGACCTGCCCGCCGCTGCGCTGCTGGAGCACTACGAGGAGGGGCTGATCGCGCGCAACGTGCGGCCGCCCGTCCGCTACGACCTGTACGGCGGAGAGCTGCCGCCCGGACTGGAGATGGCGCCGGACGGCTCGGTGTACGGTACGCCCATGGGCATCGGCCGCTACGAGTTCGAGGTGCGGGTGCTGGACGCCCGCGACCGCTGGATCGTCACGCCGTTGCACCTCGACGTCACGGCCGAGCCCGACCAGGTCTACATCGGCCCCATCCTCGATCCCGAGCAGCTCAACGGCCTGTGCCTCGAGGGGGTGCCCAGCATCGCCGACACCCTCTACCTGATGTGCCAGCCCTGGGTGCGGATCGACGGTGCGGGCATGCCCAACCAGTCGCGTCGCACCGTGTCTGCGGGCGTGTTCTGGGTCGGCGAGGATGGCGGCGCCGAGGGGGGCTGGGGAGACGACGTGCTGCTGCGGGAGGTCTCCTCGCTGGACCTGACGTGGGCCTTCCAGGCCGACGACTCGTGGCCCGAGGCCACCACCGAGGGCGTCAACTCGCCGGATGACGCGTACGTGGACGGGGACGGGACGCTGGTGGCCGGGGAGCGTACCGGACCGGGGCTCGTCGCTGTGGAACACGACGAGCTGGGCGCCTACGACATCGAAGTGCTGGTGGTGCCGCCTGACTTCTGTCCCGCGATCGAGGGGTGCTGAGGGTTCGCTTCGCACTCGTCCGGGCTCTTGTCACCGTGTACGATCACGCTGGCGATCCACCGGCGCGTGTCTCCTGGAGCAGGTCCCATGAGCGACTTATCTCGAGTTCGATTCCTGTTGGCCGTGCTCTCGCTCGGCGTGGCGCTGCCGTCCGTGGCTGCAGCCGCACCGCAGGTCCCCCCCTGCCCGGCGCTGACCGAGGCCCAGCAGGCGGAGGTCGCGGCCGGTGAGGTGGTCGTGTTCGCCACGCGCGAGGACCCGGATTCCACCGTGGCCACGGCCACGGGCATCGTGGAGATCCGCGCGGACCATGACGAGATCTTCGCCATCCTGGCCAGCGAGGCGCACAGCGAGAATGCCTCCAAGGCGATGAAGAACTGCACCATCCAGACAGAGCAGCGCATCGCGCCGGACCACCGCCGGATGACCGTGACCTACCAGATGAAGGTCGGACCCACCGAGATCCAGTGGACGGTCGATCGCGACCTGTACGAGGGGAATGGCCTGCTCGAATTCGAGATCAACGAGGACTACGACAACGGCATCGCGTGGACCGGGGGGTACTACGCGATGCACCCCGGGTCGTCGCCCGATCACACCCTGGTGGTGTACGTGTCCAACCTCGACTCGGGCCGCCGTATCCCCCGGTGGCTGGAGGAGGATCTCACCCAGGGCAGCCTGCGCCGCTACCTCGCCTACCTCAAGAGCGCGGCCGAGGCGGACTGACCACGACGCAAACGACGAAGCCCCCGCCAGCGGACGCCAGCGGGGGCTCGTTGGCCAGTCGGCCAGGTATGGGGGCTACCAGCGGTTGCGCCGGCCACCGCCGCCACCGCCGCCGCCACCGCCGCCACCGCGACGGTCGGTCCGCGGGCGGGCCTCGTTCACGGTCAGGGTGCGGCCGTCCACCTGGACGTTCTCCAGGGCCTCGAGCGCGGCGCGAGCCTGGTCGTCGTCGTACATCTCCACGAAGCCGAAGCCGCGACTGCGGCCGGTCTCGCGGTCCGTGATGACGTTCGCCGAAGCCACGTCGCCGTGAGGCTCGAACAGCTCGGCCAGCGCGTCGTCGTCGACGCTCCAGGGGAGGTTGCCTACGTAGATCTTCATGAGTCCGTTCCTTCTGTCGCCCGAGTCTTGAGTCTTGAGAACCGTGGGTCTGAGCTCGGGCGTACCGGCGGGTTCCGAAATCCCCGGGACCGACCCGGGGGAGTTCACTGGTGTCGGGAGTCGATGTTCAGGGGAGTGAGCGGCGTCGAAGTTCGCGGCTACAGGTCCATCCATCTCACGGCCAGCTGAGCTGGCGGGTCGTCCCGTCCGGATCATGGAGCGCGGCACTTCGATACCCCGTCGCGTGCCATACCCGGTGCATCATCAAGCCTCGGGATCGTGGAATGGTTGTGCGGGGAAGTCAAGCGGCAAAGATCGGCGACGTGATCGCTTCACTGGCCGTTGACGATCGCCACGGCGTCCAGATCGAAGCCTCCGGTATCCCCTCCGTAGAGGTTGGTCCCGGTGTCCCGGACGCGCACGTAGCGGGCCGTGGCCAGGCCCACGTCGGCGAGGTCGAACCCGTCGCCGCCCGCGGTCGCGGGATCGGTCGGATCGATGCCGCTGGCGGTGCTGCTGTACACCGAGCCGACACCGGCGCAGCCAGGGTACAGACCCTCGGTGTCCTCGGCATCGCAGGGGAAGTCGAACCACTGCACGCCGTCGTCGCTGACCGCCACCTGACCGGTCTCGTAGTAGCCGCCGAAGGGGTTCTCGAACACCAGCAGGTCCACGCCCGGGCCGTCGACAGCGACCATGTCGGTGAAGGCCAGCACGATCTCCCCCTCCTGGCCCAGCGTCAGCACGTCGGTGGAGCCGGAGGCGTCGCCGCCCCCCTCCGGGGGGCCGAGGACCACGTCGGGGAAGCCGGCCTCGCCGAAGCCGGCGAACTCGCCGGGATCGAAGCTGACCACCTCGTCGGCGAAGGGATCCGGGCCCGATGCGCTGTCGTCGTCACCGGGGTCGTCCGTGGTGTCGTCGTCGTCCGGCTGCCCGCCCGTGTCGTCGTCGTCGTCCGCGGCAGCGGAATCGTCGTCGTCGTCGTCCGCGGCAGCGGAATCGTCGTCGTCGTCGTCGCGGTCGCAGGCGGGCGCGACGACCACGAACAGGAGCAGGGCGAACCCGAGCGCAGAGACAGCGAGCCGGGTCATGGGATCAGCGCCGACGCTGGCGGCCCAGCAGGGCACCGGCCAGGACCATCACCGCCGCGATCCAGGCGGGTCCGGAGCCGGGCGCGTGGTTGCCGACACAGGACAGGCCGTCGTAGGCGTCGTACTCGCCGTTGACCCGCGGCCGCGGCAGGTCGCCTGGCGGCGGCGTGGCGTCGTCGTCGTCGTCCGACGGCGTGAAGTCGTCGTCGTCGTCGTCCGCGGGGGTGGTGTCGTCGTCGTCGTCGTCGTCGGCGGGGGGATCAGGATGTACTGTGCTATTCAAC
>CAZXHG010000100.1:0-252 GCA_964639985.1 uncultured Rickettsiales bacterium | reverse complement strand
GTCCCCGGCGTTGCCCGGGGCGGGCGCGTCGTCGCCGGCGGGCGGGGGGGGGGGGGCGTCCGCGTCCGCGGGCGTGGTGTCGTCGTCGTCGTCCGGCATCCAGCCGCCGGTGTAGCCGTCGAGCCAGTCCTCGAACTGGTCGACGCGCGTGCTGCCGCTCTCGCTGGTGCAGCTGTCGCCGCTGCCCCACGACGTCACGCCGGCCACGTGCCAGGTGCCGGAGTGGTCGGTCATGCGCGGACCGCCGGAGTC
>CAZXHG010000099.1:0-31980 GCA_964639985.1 uncultured Rickettsiales bacterium | reverse complement strand
ACAGATGCTTGTCCGAGGGTGAACAGGCGTGGGGGGCCGATTCAGGCCCGGACAGATGCTTGTTCGAGTGTGAACCGGCGTGGGGGGCCGGTTCGCGACCGGACAGATGCTTGTCCGAGGGTGAACAGGCGTGGGGGGCCGGTTCGCGACCGGACAGATGCTTGTCCGAGGGTGAACAGGCGTGGGGGGCCGATTCAGGCCCGGACAGGTGCTTCTTCGAGGGTGAAGGGCGACGAACGGATGCCAACTCGTCGCCGCTCACTCACGGCGACGTGAAGAGGCGCACCTCCTCGCGCGCCACCTCCATCTGGACCACCACGCCGTCCGCGGCTTCACCCCAGGCCCCGACCTCGGCGGTCGTCAGCGCCACCGCCGGCCGACGCTCCGGCACCCCCGGCACCGACCCGAGCCCGTCCACCACCTCGGCAGGGCAGCGCTTGCGCAGCTGCCAGCGGAACCCGTGGTGGGTGGCGACCGGGTTGTCCGCAAACAGCACGCCGCCCTGCTCGACCACGTCGCAGGCCACGGTCACGAGCCGCTCGACGTCCTCGTGGGGTGAGCACGCGGTCTCGCCCACCGCGCTCCAGCCGCGCTGCTGGAATGGGGACTGCGGTGCCAGGCGGCCCGGCATGGACCACCAGCCGCCCACGGCGCCGACCTGGGCCGCGCCCACCAGCAGCAGGCCCACCAGCAGGGCCGTGCGCCCCTGTGGCCACACGCCCGCGCCCCAGGCCACGGCCGCGGCCGCCACGATCCAGGGCATCAGCGGCAGCAGCCGCGGCTGCGTGATCGGCTCGTCCACGGACATGGTCATGACGAGGACGGGCAGGACGCACAGCGCGGCCAGCACGGCCAGCAGCTTCCAGGCCCGCAGGCCCAAGACCACGATCGCGGTCATGAGCAGGGCCAGCAGGGGCCCCACCGAGGACGTGACCACCCCGCCGAGGGTGAACCGCAGCCGCTGGGCCAGCTCCGCCAGGTCGTCTGGCGCCAGCAACGACAGCCGGTTGGCGCTCGCCCCACCTCGCGCGAAGTCCAGGCTGCCGTACTGCTCGGCGCCCGCGGCCTGCATCAGCAACGGCACGCACAGCCCTACGCACAGCGCCCCGCCCACCGCGAACCGCGCCAGCGGCACCCAGCGCTCCCGCCAGCGAGGCACGGACAGCAACTGCAGCGCGCACACCACCCACACCGGCGCCAGGAAGAACCCCGCGGTCCACTTGGTGCACACGGCCGCGGCCGAAGCCACGCCCGCGACCACCGCGGCCAGCCACCACCGAGGCGTCACCAGCAGCGCGGCCAGCACCAGCGCGCACCACGCGGTCATGGGCAGGTCGTAGTAGTAGCGCCGCGCCGTGGCGAACACCACGGGCAGCAGCAGCACGGCCACGGCCGCGAAGGCCTGCACCCACGGTAGCTGCACCTCGTCCACGCGCCCGGTGAGCACGGCGAGCTCGCGAGCCGCGAACGCGGTCGCGCCGGCGAGCAGCGCCAGGAACAGCAGGTTGAGGTGGATCGAAGACGCGACCCCCTCCCCGGCCAGCCTTGCCCACGCCGCGGCCACCACGTGCAGCAGGGCCGGGTACTCGTCGTCCAGCGCCCGCAGGTTCAGCGGCACCATCACCGCCTGGGTCAGCAGCGGCTGATCGGCGGTGTGCTCGAGGGCCCGATCGCGGGCGTGGTGCTCGATGTACTCCGCGCCCACCATGCCGTACTCGGGCAGCGGGCAATGGCGCACGGCGAGCAGGTGGGCGGCCACCACGAACACCGCGCACCCGGCCACCAGGCCCAGCGGACCGCGGGGCAGCGTCGTCCACCAGGCGCGCAGCTTCACGCTCCCTCCGCCAGGCAGGTCAGCGGCCGCTCCAGGCAGTCACCGGCGAGCAGGTCCCGCGCGATGCGGCGCGCGTACCAGTCGTACACCGTGCCGCGCGGGTGGGAGTCCCGCCCCTCCTCGCCCCACGGCTGTTCGGGCACGCGCATGTCCAGCACCGGGATCCCCGCTCCGATCAGCCGCTCGTCGGCCGGCTTCGCCGGCGGGATCACCACCACCAGGCCGGCGCGCCCGCGAGCGGCGTCGGCCAGCTCGGTCACGGCCCGCAGATCCGCCTCGGCCGCCCGCGCGAACAGCTCGCTGCGGCGCCCGGTGGAGTCGCTGCGCTCCCGCTGTAGGTTGCGCGCGACCACGACCGCGCGGAACAGCCTCGAGGCGCGCCAGAGCAACCGGCCCGCCCCCCCCTCCGGCACCCCCACCAGGTTCTCCCGCCACAGCCCGTCGTTGCCCGCCAGTAGCGCGCGCAGCCCGCCGTCGTCGAGGCGGAAGCGCAGGCCCACGTTGAACGTCTGCAGCAGGATCAGGTCCGGGCTGGCCTCGTCCAGCATGCGCCGGCCGAGCGCGGCCTTCTGCCGGTTCATGTACCCGGACACCCCCAGGTTCCACACCTCCACGGTGGCGTCCGTGGCCGCATCGAGCTCCCGCTGCAGCTGGGCCGGCCAGGTGTCTGCGTTGCTCACCGCCGCCCCGTAGGTGTTGGAGCCCCCGAGGCACAGCACACGGATGGTGCCGGTCGGCTTGACCAGCGTGCGGGGGACGTCGCGAAAGCCCAGCTCGTTGATCGAGACCTGGCGCGGCGCCGCGCACCACCGCCCCTGGCAGGGCGGCAGCTCACCGGAGAACCCGGGCACCAGCTCGTACAGCAGCCCAGGGTCCTCGCTGGCGAGGTGCACCTCGGGATCGGCCTCCTGCAGGCCGACGAGCGACTCCATCATCCACGCGTCCAGGCCGGCGATGCGCACGGCCAGCTCCCCCACGACCACGGCGATCCCCAGGCTGGCCAGCAACGCGGCCAGCCGCTGGATCACGCGCTGTCGCCTACGTCGTCGGCCGAGCCTGCTCATCCACCTGCCGCTTCCCGATGCCGTTCGATGCTAGCCTGGATGGCGAAATGCTGCTCGACGACGGGGAACGCTGGCTTCGCCGCAGGCTGGAACATCGCGGGGTGTTCGCCGCCGCGCTGTCCGCGCTGGCGGTGCTGGCCGCGGCCATCCGCTGGGGCCGCCTGCCCGTGGCCTGGTCGAGCTGGGCCGTGGACTACGTGTCCTACGTCCACCCCCACGTGGAGGCGTTGCGCGCAGGGTCGATCCCCTGGACCCTGCCCGTGGGCAACCACCCCGGCCAGTTCGCGCTGCTGTACGCGCTGCTGCTGGAGACCGGGGCGTCGGTCCGCGACCTGTACTGGATCCCCGTGCTGGCCTCGGTCGGCGCACTGGTAGTGGGCGCGCTGTGGCTGCGCGCGGTCGCGTCACCGGTGGCCGGGCTGTTCTTCGCGGTGATCCTGGCGTTCGGCCCCTACCAGGCCCACTACGGCATGGAGCTAAACAACTACCCGTTGTACATGCTGGCCGGCGCGCTGGTGACCGTGGCGGCGTACGGGGCCTGGACCTCGTCCACATGGCCGCGGCTGACGGGGCTGGCCGCGGCCACGGCATTCGCCGTGCACACCCACTTCTTCGTGCTGCCGCTGCTCGGTGCGCTGGGGGTGGCCACGCTGGTCCGCCGCCGCTGGGGCATGGCCGCAGCGCTTGTGCTGGGCGGCGCCACCGGCCTGCCCCTGGCCCACGAGGCGCTGGGCCTGTTCGGCGCAGACAGCACCTACGTCAACGACCCGGTCGCGGGTGCGGGGCTGGCCACCCTGTGGGGATCGTGGTGCGAGCGCTTCGGCGGCTGGCCGACCGTGGTGGCGATGCTGTTCCTCGTGGGCGTCCTGGGGTACGCCGCGCTCAGGGACCGCACCCTGCGTGCGGCCGCGGTCTGGCCCGCGGCCGGGCTGGCCGTGGGGGTCCCGTTCCTGCTGGTCGTCTACCTCACCGGCGGCGCTGCCACGCACCAGCTGCCCCACTGGGTGCTGTACTCGTGGTTCGCGAGCGCGCTGATCGTGCTCGGCCTGACCACGCCACCGCGGCATCCGCACCCTGCCACGCGGGTCGCAATGGCCTGCCTCCTGTTCCTCTGGATCGGCCCCGGCGGCGCCCGCGCCCTGCACCCCACCTCGGCGGGCCCGGCCGAGGACGGCGAACCACCATCGGCTGCGCTGGTGGCGTACGTGGACACGGAGATCGACGCGGACGACGTGCTGGTCTACCTGTGGTTCCCGGTCTACACCAACGACCTGCCCCACCGCTGGGACCCGGCCATGCCCGTGGTGCGGCCGGACCGCGTCGGGACCTGGGTCGCCGGCGACCCTTGCGGGAAGTTCGCCTTCGAGTACGGCGACGGCCGGGTCTGCTTCGGCCAGGACTCGGACCCGGCCAGCGGCTACGGCCAGCAGCTCAAGGGGTACGTGAACGCGTGGCTGGCCGAGGGTCTGACCGTGCACCTGCTGTTCGCCAATCCGTCCGCCGAGCCGCCGGTGACCGGTCCGCTGTCCTTGGGATCCAGGTCCGAGATCCACGCCTTCGTGGCCTACCACGTGGTGCGGATCACACCGTGACCGAGCTCATGGGACGGGCAACCGCTCGATCCCTGGGTACTGGTCGAAGTGGTGGTCGAACGCGAACGCATGCGTCACGCCGCGATTCTGCATCAGGGCGAAGCTCGTGCAGTCGGTGAAGCTGAACCGCTTGTCGGCGTAGCCTCGGAAGATCTCGCGGGCGAGGTCGATATCCTCCGGACCGGTCCGCCACAGCGTGGCAGCGCGCTCGTTCCACAGGTCGTCCCCCACGGCGCAGGCCAGGTCGAGGGCCCGTCGATCCCGGCCCCGGAACCGGATCAGGTTCATTGTCTCCACCACCACCATCTCGCTGGTGACCAGCGGCCTGGTGTTGGCCTCGAGGAACTCCATGGCAGCCTCGTGGTCCGGGTCCTCGGCCACGGCCAGGGCGAACCAGGCGCCCGTGTCCACGAAGATCACTCCTCACCCCTGTACAGGACCTCGTCGTGATCGCGGCCGCTGAAGCCGGTTCCCAGCGAGGAACCCGCCCACGCCTTCACCGACCGTCTCTGGACCTCGCTCCGCTTCCGGCCCGCCTCCTCCCCCGTGTCACGCCCCAGGTAGTCGTCGATGATCTCGCGCAGCAGTGAAGCCAGGCTCCTGTCCTGCTCCACGGCCCGTCGTTTGAGTTCGCGCAGCGCCTCGCGTTCCAGCCGGATGTTGGTGACCGTGTGGGTGTGGGTTGGCATGGGGCTCTCCGGAGATACACAATAATACAATTGTAGCATGACGACCTCTCTTCCACCTCCGTTCACGGCGGCCGTACCCGAATTTGCAAGAGGTGTTCCAGACGACGCCCCTGGCGAGACGTCCCTCGCTCAGACCCGCTACGACTCCCGCACCGTCCGACCCACCGTCCGGAATCAGTACGCACCGTTCGATTTCCGGACGGTTGACTAGGGTCCCTCGACCTCCCAGTCGGTCACGTCCCCCTCTTCCTTTCCCGCCGCCTCGGGCTCCTCGGCCTCCTCGGCCTCCAGGGAACGTCCATCCCACAGGAATGCTGCCGCCAGGTGCAAGGGGCGGTCGTCGGTGATCAGGCGGGCGCCGTCGGCGATCTCGGCCATCTGCTCGGCGTCGTACCACAGCTCCGGCGGCTCGCGGCCGCCCCACCAACGGTCGACCTCGGTCACCGACAGCTCGCCGTTGCGGCCGACCAGCATGCCGATGGAGGGATCCAGCTGCCAGAACGCGGCGTTGGGGAACACCTCGAGGAAGGTGGCCATCTCGCGCTGCACGGTCTGTTCGGTGATGCGGTCCATGTGCAGGCGTCCCACGTACAGCCCCTCGGGCGCGAGCCGGCTGCGGGCCAGGCGGTTGAATTCAAGCGTGCTGAGCTCCAGGTACCAGGCATACACCGCCGCGTCGTTGGCGATGATGTCGAAGCCGCCGTCGCTGGCGAGCAGGAAGTGGCGGCCATCGTCGGCCACGAACCGCAGCCGCTCGTCCGCCACCTCGGACCAGCGCAACTCTCCCAGCAGCAGCGGGATGTGCACCGGCATCATGCCGTCCAGGTCCACGGCCCACACCGCCTCCATGCCCGGCTGGACCAGCGCGTCGAGCACGGACCAGCCCGCGCCAGCGCCGATCACCACGGCCCGGCGGGGCGAGCCGTGCAGGGACGAGGCCAGCACCAGGTCCGATCCCCCCGCCCCCACCCACTCGCCGTGCACGGTCAGGCGCCGCATCAGGAACGGGTGCTCGGTCACCGCCGACGAGGTGTTGCGGCCCTCGTGGAAGCTCAGCACGGTCTCCCCGTCCGCCAGCGACAGGTGCAGGTACGGTGGCGTGGCGGCTGCCCAGATCGGGCTGCCGATCCCCGCCACCAGCGTGACCAGCAGGGGCGCGGCCAGCGCCTCCCCCACGACCGCGCCGCGCAGGGCCCAGCGGGCCCAGACCGCGGCCACGAGCGGGAAGACCGCGACCAGCACCAGGCAGCGCACGGCGCCGAACGCGGGCATCAAGGCGAAGCCGGTGGCCAGCGATCCGACCACGCCCCCGACCGTGGACAGCGCGGCCAGCCCGCCGACCCCCGTGGCCACGCCGCGCACGCCGCGGATGGTCAGGGCCGAGGCCAGCGGGAACAGGGCGCCAGACGCCATCGCCGGTGCGAACACGGCAGGCACGAGCAGGGCCAGCCGGTGCAGCGGCATGGCCACGCCGATGGTCGTCAGCGGGGCCAGGTAACGGGGCTCGTCCACTTTCACGTACAGCGCGAGTACGGCCAGGGCCGTGGCCAGGCCCATGCAGACCATCAGCAACACGAACATCGCGCGCGGTCGCATGACACGGCGCAGGCCGGGATACAGCAGGCCCGCGCCCGCGGCGTGCCCCAGCAGGAAGGTGGTCAGCACCAGGCCGAACACCACCGCGGCCGGATTGGGGTGGAACTGGGAGAACACCCGGGTCCACAGCAGCTCTCCGGACAGGGCGCAGAACCCCACGGTCAGGTAGGCCACCGCGATGGCGGCGCTGCCGGGGTGCCATTCGATGGGATCGGGATCGACCCGCGAGGGCAAGGGCGGCGCCGCGGCCACGTGCACGGCCAGACCCAGGACGGCGGCGGCCAGGTTCAGTCCGGTGGCCAGCCAGGCCGTGGCCGGGAACCCCAGCAGACCGATCAGCAGGAACGCGGTGGCGAAGCACCCGGCGGCCGCACCGATCACGTTGGCGCCGTACAGCGCGGCCACGCCCGCGCCGATGCGGCCGTCGTCGCGCACGAACCCCTTGCACGCGGCCGGGAGGGTCGCCCCCGAGGCCAGGGTGGGGGCAGCCAGCACGGCCACCGCGAAGGCGAAGCGCAGGCCGGTGTGCGCGGCGAGGGACAGATCCGCCTGCCCGGCCAGGGCCACGTAGGCCCGCTCGACCAGCGCCAGCAGGTGGGGGAAGGCCTGGGCGTACGCGGCGAGGAACAGCTCCAGCCCCACGAACAGCAGCAGGGGCGGCACCCCACGCCGGTCCACGAGCCGACCGACCAGCAGGCTGCCCACCGCGATCCCGGCCATGAACACCGTGAGGATGGTGGTGATGGCGAACCAGGTGACGCCGAACAGGGTCTGCAGCTGCCGCACCCACGACATCTCGTAGACCAGGGCGGCGCTGCCCGACAGCAGCAGGGCGGGCAGGAGCAGCAGGGTGCGTGGATCCTGCCGCGGTGTGGCCTCGCCGGTCAGCGGAACGCTCCCCTCACACCGCCATCTCCTCGACCAGCGCCGCGACCGCGGCCGGCACGGTCTCGCTGGCCCGACCCAGGATCACGTGGTCGAAGGCCCTGGCCGCCACGTGCGCGCCCGGACCGTCCGCCTCCGATCCCGGAGGGGTCAGGTTGAACAGCGCCGTGGTGGCGCCGGCCATCTTCGCCTGCAACACGAGGTTGGCCGCCGGCACCACCGTACCCGACGTACCGATGGCCCAGAAGGCCGAGCAGCGGCTGATCGCCCGGTCGATGCCCGAGGGGTGCATCACCATCTCGCCGAACAGCACCACGTGAGGCCGCAGCGGATCGTCGCAGCGCTTGCCCGTCCAGCTCATGGCCTCGCAGCGGCTGTGCGGTGTCAGCGGGACCTCCCAGGGTCCCACGTGCCCGCGCCGGCCCTCGCAGCGCACGGTGGCGAGGTCGCCGTGCATGGCCAGCACACGCTGGCTGCCAGCCCGGTCGTGCAGGGTGTCCACGTTCTGCGTGATCAGGGTCATGCGGTCGCCGAGCTCCCCCTCCAGCTCGGCCAGCGCGCGGTGCGCAGCATTCGGCTGCACGGACATGGCCTGCTCCCGCCACGCCTGGAAGTGCTCGATCACGTCGTCCCAGCGGGTGCGCAGCGACTCCACGGTGACGAGCTGCGCGACGTCCGCGTCCGTGTACAGCCCGTCCGGGCCGCGGTAGGTGCGCAGGCCACTCTCCGCGGAGATGCCCGCGCCCGTGAGCACGGCCAGACGCGGCCGCGGCGCCATCTCCAGCGCCAGCTCGCGGATGGTGCGCTCGGCTGACGGGTCCACCTACCAGCCCCTCACCGGGTGCCAGCGCTCCACCACCCGCTCGTTCCGCACCACGTGCACCGCGTCGAACATGGCCGCGGACAGGCAGGCATGATTGGGTAGCACGCGCATCTTCTCGCCGATGAAGTGGTCGGACGGGCCCAGGCCCTCGGTGGCCTCCACGTGCCCGTGCTCCTGGCTCAGCGAGGTGATGTGCAGGTCGCACCAGGTGTACTCGCCGTCCATCGACGTCAGCACACCATGCCCCGGATCGGATCCTCCCTGCACGAAGCCCGGGTCCCTGGACAGGGCCAGCGCGCCCGCGTCCAGCACCAGCGCGTCCCGCTCGGGGTAGCGGCCCACCACCGTCGTCAGCACCGAGTAGGCCACGTCCTGCAGCGAGCACACCCCGAGCGCGGCCTGGAACGCGTCGAAGTACGCGTAGTTCCCCGGCCGGATCTCGGTCACACCGCTCAGATCCTCGACCACGCACATCGTGGGCGTGGAGCCCACGCTGACCTCCGGGACCGCCAGCCCCCCGGCCCGCAGGCGCTCGGCGAACGCCACGGCCACGTCCCGCTCCCGCGCGGCCACTCGGGCCACCTCGGCGCGGTCGCCGCAGGCGTATGCATGCCCCGCATGGGTCAGCACGCCGCGGAACTCGACGAACTCCGCGGCCGCCATCTGCCGTACCAGGGCCGGGCCCAGGTCGCCGTCCGGGGCCACACCCGCCCGGTGATAGCCGCAGTCCAGCTTGAGGAACGCGTCCACCCGCTGGCGCCGCATGGCCGTGGCGTCGGCCAGCGCGGCCAGGCTGTCGGGATGATCCAGCAGCACGGCCAGCCGATCGACCCCGCGTCGGAGCTCCACCGCGTCCTCGGCCCGCGTCGGCGCCAGGGGGACGGCCAGCACCAGGTCCCGGAACCCACCCGCGGCGAACCGCCGCGCTTCGGCAAAGGTCGACACCGTGACCGCGCCCGTCCTGGCCCCCACCTGCAGTCGGGCGGCCTCGACGCACTTGTGGGTCTTGACGTGGGGTCGCAGGGTCACGCCGAGCTGCGTGGCCCGGTCACGCATGCGCTCGCTGTTCCGCTCCAGCCGGTCGAGATCCACCACCGCGCAGGGTGTGGCCAGGTCGTCCAGGGTCTGCCCCTCGAGCACGAAGTTCGCCCTCCGTGTGCAACCGGTCGGACAAGGCATTAAGGTCTGTGTCTGCGACTCGATCGTGCTCGACTGAATACCGCATGGAGGACCTCAGCGGAAGGTGCGGCTGGCCCCTGTCCCCGGACTGTTGCTGCTCTCGTGGCTCGCGCTGCCGCCGGTGGGCCGCGCCGACGTCCAGGCCGACGGCCCTGTCGACGAGGGGGGTATCGAGGCGACCGAGGAGGCCTGCGAAGACGGCGAGTGCCCGGAGCCCCGCAAGTACCGGATCATGGTCCTGCCCTCCAGCGGCTACAACCCGGACGACGGGTTCGGGGCGGGTGCGTTCGGTGACGTCCGGCGGATCTGCCACCCGGACGATCCGCTGGATGGCCGGCCCTGCGTCTGGACCATGGACTGGGTGGCCCGGATGTGGATCAAGCCCGAGCCCCGCGGCTGGGAGCTCTCCGGCAACCTCGCCTGGTTCCCCAGGCCCGACGGCACCACCGAGGCCCGCTTCCTGCTGGGCACCACGGGCGCGGCCTGGGACTGGTGGTTCGGTGCGGGCAACGACACGCCCCGCGACCTGACCCATGCCGGCGGTGACGACCCGGTCAGCGACTACTGGCACCGCTTCGCCCTGTACCAGGTCCGCAGCCACGGACGGCTGTTCCGCAGCCTGGGCAACCACGCCTGGCTGCTGGGCGGGATCGGCGTGCAGGGCAACCACGTCACGGTCCGTGAGGACACGCTGCTCGAGCAGCAGGCCGCGGAGGGCGGGCTGTCCGGGCTGGACGGCAGCGTGTACGGCTCCCTGGACCTGGGCATCCGGATCGACACCCGCAACCAGCGACACGATCCCACCGCCGGCGGCATGATCACCGCGGTCGCGCAGACGAACATCGGCAAGATCGACGGGTTCGGCGCCTTCGGCCGGTTGTTCTTCGACGTACGCGGCTTCCTGGGCCCACCCCGCGGCGAGGTGGTGCTGGCCGGCAAGCTGGCCGTGCAGGCGGCCGTGGGCGACGTGCCCTTCCACGAACTCGGCGTGATGGCCGGATTCGAGACCCAGCCCAGGACCCTGACCGGCGTGACCGGGCTGAGGGGTCAGGACCGGGGCCGGATCCGGGGTCCACTCACCCTGCTGACCCAGGTGGAGCTGCGCTTCCGACCCCCCGGGATCCAGCTCCTGCCGCGGTTCGACATCCGGCTGATCCCGGCCCTGTTCGTGGACGCGGGCAGGTGCGACGAGTGGGGGGTGACGCCGACGTCACCCGAGCTGCTGACCGGCATGGGCGGCGGGATCCGGGCGGTGTTCAACGAGATGACCACCGTGCGATTGGACTTCGGCACCGGCCCCGAGCAGGTGCTCACCGATGACGGGCTGGACACCGAGTGGGGATTCAAGGTCTACGCGACGGGCCACCACGCGTTCTGACCGTCGGCCGCGTCCGCGCGCCCGCCTTCTTCGCCCGACGGCGCCGACGCTTCTTCGGCTTGCTGCCACCCGCCAGGGACCGGTACAGGCCGTGGGACAGGCCTCCGAGGCCCAGCAGCGCCAGCAGCGGCCCGCAGATGACGCAGCTCCACCACCGCCGCACCAGCTCGTCGCGGCGGGCCAGGTAGCTCATCTCCACGGACATCAGCCAGGTCTCCTGCTCGTCGATCACGTCGAGGCGGATGATGATGTCGCGGCGGTGGTCCTTCAGCGCGTCGCGCGCCTCCTCGATCACCTCGTCGCACTCGTCGATGGCGCGGCCCAGCGGCACCACGCCGTAGCCCATCGCGCCGCCCGCAGCGAGCACCAGGAGCCACATCACGATCCGGGAACCGCTCATCGATCACGCCCCGTGGCCCGGGTGGTCGGGCCGCGGGTCCACGATACCACGGGGGGGCGTCGTGGGCCCGCGCGGCTCACTCCTCGGTCGGGGAGAACACCAACGGGTAGGTCACCACGACGATCCCACCGCCGTCCGGCGGCGGGAAGTGCAGCCGCATCAGCCGGCCGCGGACACAGTCCTCCACCACCGGGTTGCCCAGGTCGCTGTCCACCACCTCCGCGGACACCACTGCCCCGTCCTGGCCGATGACGAAGCGGAACAGCACCCGCCCGGCCAGGTCCCAGTCCTGCTGCAGCATGCGCTGGTAGCAGTAACGGATCTCGGCCAGGTGCTGCTTCACGACCCGGTCGATGCCGTCGCGGTCGAGCGCACCGAGAACGATCGGATCGCCATCCACGGTCCGGATGGTCCCGCTGCCCTTGGCCCCGAACCCGCCTCCGCCCGACCCGTATCCCCAGGCTCCCCCGCCCGCGCCGTATCCGCCGTGGCCTCCCTTGTCGAGGTGCATCACCAGGCGGCCCACGCCCAGGCCCGGGGCCGGCACCACCGCTTCCCCGGTCATGGAGTCCGCGGCCGTCGGGAGCAGGCACCCGCCGATGGCGGCGTCCGGTACGCCGCGTGGCATGGGCGAGGGGTGGTTCACCCGGATCCCGCCTCCCGGCTCGGCCCGGATCCGCTCGTCCACGGCCACGAACGCCGTGGTCTCCGTCAGCAGGCCATACTTCAGGCCCAGCGCGGTCACCACGGCCAGACGGGCGTCGTCCGGGGCCAGCCGCTGGTCGTCGGACAGCCGGGCCACGGCCTGGCGCGCCCACAGGGTGCGCAGGGGGCGGTTGTCCAGCGACAGCTTGCCGCGGCCCACGTCCACAGCCTGCTCCCACGGTCCGGTGGCGCTCTCGCCCTGCACCACGATCTGGCCTCGCGCCTCGCCCGCGTACCTGCCCAGCACAACGATCGGCCGGCCAGCGAACAGGTCCGGAACAGCCGTCGGCTGTGGGTCCACGACCTCGAACCTCTCGTAGCGCACGGTCACGTCGGTCAGCACCGGTGAGTCCAGGTCTCGCCGGAACTTCGCGGCCCGCGGCCCGGCCTGCTCGCGGCCCAGCACCACGGCTGGCTCTCCCCCCCCGGCGCGGGCCAGGCCCTCCACCAGGAAGCGGTTGACCGAGCTGCCGATGCCGAAGGTGAACAGGTTGGCCTCGCCCAGGCTGTCCCGCACCAGCTCGAACGCCTCCTTCTCCACCCGCACGTAGCCATCCGTGGCCAGCACGACCGTACGCGACGCCCCCTCCACCCGCGGCATGGACAGCGCCCTGGACAGCGCGGGCAGCAGCTCCGTGCCACCACCGCCGGTCTGCTCGTCGACGAAGGACGCGGCGCGAGCCACGTTGGCCTCGGTGGCCGGGACCGACGCCTCGGCCATGACCGCGTTGCCGCCGGCGAACACCAGCACGTTGAAGTGGTCGCATGGCTGCATGCCGGCCAGCAGATCGGCCAGCAGCTGCTTGCTCACATCCAGGGGGAAGCCACGCATGGACCCGGACACGTCCACCACGAACAGCAGCTCCCGCGGCACCACCTGCAAGGGCTCGGCGCGGGGCGGCGGCTGCACGGTGAGCATGAAGAAGCTCTCGTCCACGGCAGGGTAGAGCATGACGCCCGACCGGATCTCGCCGTCCCCCGGGTGGTAGTGCAGCACGAAGTCGCGGTCGCCCGCCTCGACCGAAGCCGGCACGGACACGTGCGCCTCCCGCTCGCCGTGGCGCGTCAGGACCAGCTCGTGGGACGGGCTGCTCACCTCGCCCAGGGACACGGCGGTGCGCACCTGCAGATCGAGGCCGAAGGTGTGGAACGCGGGCTCACCGGCCCGGGTGTAGGGGCTGGCCAGCCAGCGCTCGTCCGAGGCGGGCGGCAGGGGCTCGGCGCCCGCGTAGCGGGGCCCGACCACCGTGGGGTACACGAACTCGAACCGCCCCTCCTCCACGTCCAGGGTCTCGGTGTAGCTCAGCTCCACCTGCACCTCGTCGCCCGGCAGGATGTTGGCCACCCGCGCCTGCAGCACGTTGGGCCGGTGCTGTTCCAGCAGGCTCGCCGTACGCCCTTCCTGCCGGGCCTCCTCGTACGCCTGTTGCGCCTGCTGCCGCTCCTGCAGCTCGGCCGTGATCATCCGGCCGCCCACGCTCATGCGCATGCCGTGCACTGCGGCCCGCGTGGAGGCCGGGAACAGGTAGATGGCCTCGACCGTGCGCTCACCGTCGTTGCGGTACCTCTGCGACACGCGCACCTCGGCCACGGTGCCGGCGATGTCCACGTCCGCGCGGGTCTCCTTCAGGGGCAGGCGGTCGAGGTCTGGCTCGTCGCTCAGCACGAAGAAGTACGGCGACCCGGTGCGGGACGGGTCGTCGGGCAGGCTGGCCAGGGCGTCGGCCAGCCGGTCCCGGCACCAGCCCTCGTCACGCGCCGGGGCAGGGGGCGGCCACACCACCGAGGAGGAGACCATCCCCTGCGGGGCGCTGTCCGCCGCCAGGTGAGCGGGCCAGGGAGGCGGCAGCTCGAGCGCGACCGGCTGAGCCGGGCGCGCGGCTTCCGTGAAGCGAGGGGGCACGTCCACGGCGAGGGTCCAGGCGAACAGCAGCGCCGCCAGCAGGACCACGACCAGGACGACGGGCAGCGAAGGTTGCCGGACCGGGTGGGTGGACAAGGCACACTCCTTCAGCGTCCCGGCACGAGACCGGGACCGACGATGTCCGTCTGAGGGGCGCCTGGCTCCAACCCGCAGGAGCGAACTGATCTCAGTGTTTCGCCCGGCGGCAGAACATACAAGGAGGTGTTTGTGAAAAGACCGTCAACCCGATGACACGGGCTTTACATGGGTCAAGCGTTTGTAATTTATGGGGATTCGAGATGGTACGGATTTGTATGTTCGCCGACTCAGCGGCGGCGCTTGCGGACGCGGTCCAGGGTCTTGAGGGCGCGGGTGGCCTGCAGGACAAGGGGGTGGACCGCGCCGAGCCCGCCGCGGCCGAAGCGTAGGCTGCGCTTGAGGTGGCGGCGGGCCTCGTCGAGCTGACCGAGTTCGATCAGGGAGGAGGCGACCGAGAAGTGGTCGCGGGCCAGGGTAGCGGCGCCGGGGTCGTCGGACAGTTCGTGGATCGCCAGCGCGCGCAGGTGGGCCTCGAGCGCCGGTTCGTGCCGGCCGAGCTTGCCCAGGCAGTGGCCGAGGTGGCCCCAGGCGAGGCCGGTCTCGGGGTGCTCGTCGCCGAGTACGCGTTGCCGGATCTCCAGCGCCCGTTGTCGGTGGTCCAGCGAGGCCGAGTGGCTGCCGGCCCCGGACAGGGCGAAGGCCACGTCCAGGCAGCGGGCCGCCGTGTCCGGGTGGTCCTCGCCGTGTCCGGCGACCTGCGCATCGAGCGCGGCCAGCGCCAGTTCCAGCGCGTCGGGCCGACGGCCGCCGTTGGATCCGCTGGAGCCACCTCCACCCATCACCCCTCCCGCTCCTCCAGCCACGCCGTGACCAGCTCCCGCGCCCCGGCCAGCGCGGCGTCGCGATCCGCGAAATCCCCGGCCGCGGTCCGGTCGGCCAGGACCTCGAGCAGCTCGCCCACGGCCGGCCCTTCGGGTACACCCAGGGCCAGCAGGTCGGTGCCATTCACCAGCCTCGGCCCGGCCAGCGCTGGCAGCTCGGCCAGCGCCCGGCGCGCGAACTCGTAGTGGTCCAACATCCCGTGGCTGGCCACGCAGTCCAGCCAGTGCAGCTCCAGGTGCAGGCCGAACAGCTCGTCGCGCATCCAGCGGTTGCGCCTGGCTGGCCGCATCTGCTCCACGGCCATGAAGCGCATGTGCTGGCCGACCAGATCACCCACACGCCGGATCAGCTCCCGCGAGCTTCGCAGCCGCCGCAGGATGGCCTCGCTCATGCGCGCACCGGCCGCGTCGTGCCCGTTGAACCGGATCCGGTCGGCCACGACCCGGGTGGGAGGCTTGCCGATGTCGTGCAGCAGCACGGCCAGCGCCAGCTCCGGCGGCGCCGCCTCTCCGCGCTCGGCAGCCCGCCGCGCCATCAGCCGCAGCATCAGCACGGTGTGGGTCCACACGTCGCCCTCGGGGTGGAACCGCTCGGGCTGGGTGCACCCGATCATGGCCAGCGCCTCGGGCAGGAACACGGCCAGCAGGCCGGACTCCCGCAGCATCTCCACGGCCCGGTCGGGCGCCGGGCCGGTCAGCATCTTGACCAGCTCCTCGCGGATCCGCTCGGCCGACACATCGCCCAGGTGCGGAGCCTCGGCGCACACCGCGTCCCAGGTCCGCGCCTCGATCTCGAATCCCAGGCCCGCGCCGAACCGAACCGCGCGCATCAGCCGCAGGCGGTCCTCGCCGAAGCGCTCGAGAGGTGCGCCGATGGCGCGCAGCACGCCCGCCTCGAGGTCGGTCCGGCCGCCCACGAAGTCCAGCACCCGCTCGCTCCGCGGGTCGTAGAACAGCCCGTTGATCGTGAAGTCGCGCCGCAGCGCGTCCGCCTCGGCGTCGGCGAACGTGACCTCGTCCGGGTGGCGCCCGTCCGTGTACTCGGCCTCGGCGCGGAAGGTGGCCACCTCGAAGGGCTGCTCCTCCTCGACCACCACCACCACGCCGAAGGCGCGGCCCACCGCATGGGTGCGCGGGAACAGGGCCTCCACGTCGTCGGGGTGGGCGGACGTGGCGATATCGATGTCCTTGGGCGGCAGGCCAAGCAGCGCGTCGCGCACCGCTCCCCCGGCGAACAGGGCCTGATGGCCCGCGTCGTCCAGGCGTGCGGCGATCCGCCGCGCGGTGCGCGCCAGCGGGTCGGTGTCGAACAGCACGGTCATGGGTCGCACCTCGGCTGCTCCGCGAATTCTGCCAGTTTTCCGTAGAATCCACCGAGACCGGATGCCAGCCAGGGAGAACGTGCATGCGCATCGGCGTGATCATCGGCCGCATCGGCGGCGAGGACGGCGTGGCCCTCGAGACCGAGAAGTGGATCGAGGTGCTGCGCCACCAGGGGCACGAGGTACGGATCCTGACCGGCCTGCTGGAGGGCACTCTGCCCGACGTGGACCTGCTGCCGCCGCTGTCGTTCGACCACCCGGACACGGTCCACGAGCAGCACCTCGCCTTCTTCGGCGGTGAAGGCGATCCGGTGGGATTCGTGGGCTGGCTGGAGGACCGCGCCGCCGAACTGGCGTCCGGCATCGAGTCCTGGATCCGTGACGCCGGGATCGACGCGCTGCTGATCGAGAACGCCTCGGCCCTGCCGTGCCACCTGCGCATGGGCATGGCGGTACAGCGGGTGTGCGCGCGCACCGGGATCCCGACGGTCACCCACGACCACGACTTCGCCTGGGAGCGGGGCGACCGCTACGACACCCCCCACGCCGGGGTGCGGGACATCATCGACCGCTGCTTCCCGCTGCTGCTGCCCGGTGTGCGTCACGCGGTGATCAACACCGCGGCCCGCGACGCGCTGGCCGACCGCTACACCACCGACGCGGTGGTCGTGCCCAACGTGATGGACTTCGCCGCCCCGTTCGCCGGGCACGACGAGGTCAACGCCGGCCTGCGGGCCGACCTCGGGGTGACGGACGACGACCTGCTGCTGTTCCAGATCACGCGCATCGTGCGACGCAAGGGCATCGAGACCGCCGTCGAGCTGGTGGACGCGCTGGACGACCCCTCGGTCAAGCTGGTGATCACGGGCACGGCCCGCGACGACGACAGCGGCTACTTCGAGGAACTGGTCGAGCTCGTGCACCGACGGGGCCTGGGCGGCCAGGTGCTGTTCGCGGGTGAACGCTTCGACAACCAGCGCCGCATGGAGGCGGACGGGAGGCAGGTGTACTCCCTGTCCGACGCGTATGCGCACGCCACGGCATGCACCTACTTCTCCACCTACGAGGGGTTCGGCAACGCGTTCGTCGAAGCCGTGCTGGCCCGCTGCCCGATCTTCGTCAACGACTACGAGCCGGTGTACACCCCGGACATCGGCTCGCTGGGCTTCGACGTCGTGCTGATCCACGACGGCCGCCTCACCGCGCAGGCCGTGGCCGAGGTGCGCGCCGTCCTGGCCGACGAGGCCCGCCAGGCCGCGATCGCCACGCACAACTTCGCCCTCGGCGCCACCCACTTCTCCTACGAGCGGCTCGCCGAGCTGCTCGCCGGCCTGTTCCCGGCGAACCCGGTTTGAGAACCGACGGCCGCACCCTCCGCCCGACCGTGGGCCGCAAGTACCACGCCGACGGGTCGGTGCGGCGCTTCCCGGGCAGCTCCATCGTGGCCATGCTCCCGCCGGGCGCAACCCAGGTGGAGCAGCTGGCCGCGGTGCAGCAGGCGAGCCGCGCAGAGCCGTTCGGCGACCTGTTCGCCTACCTGCCGGTGGACAGCTTTCACATGACCGCCTTCGACCTGGTGTGCGACCAGGTACGCGTGGCCGAGCACTGGTCGCACGACATGCCGCTGGATACGCCGCTGGCGGAGACGGACGCGGTCCTGGCGCAGCGGCTGGACGACGTGGCCGACTGGCCGGACCAGCTGGCCATGCGATACGACCGGCTCGGACCGGTGCAGACCACGGCCCACGCACAGCTCGTGCCCGCGGACCCGGCCACGGCCGAGATGCTGACGCGGTTCCGCGAGCAGGTGGCCAGGGCCACCGGCATCCGCCACCCCAACCACGACCACTACCGCTTCCACGTATCGCTGGCCTACCTGCTCGTCGACCTCGACCCGACCGAGGTACAGGCCTGGGACCTGTTCCGCCAGCGGGTCGACGACGACATGCGCGAAACGTTCGGCACCTTGCTCCTGCCATCGCCCCGGCTGGTGTTCTTCGATACGATGCAGGCATTCCCGGAGCGGAGAGGTGATTGAGGAACCGGTCGCACCCATGGCTGCTTGCATGCATCACCGCCCTGCTGGGGGTGGCGGGCTGCGGACCCGCAGCCGACGCTCCTGCCCTGGATGAGGACCGGATCACCGTCACCTACTGGCGCCACCACGCCGAGGCCGAGTGCGCGGCCATGGAGGCGCTGATCGAGCGGTTCGAGGCCGACAACCCGGGGATCCACATCGACCTGCGCACCTACCCCTTTGGCGTGTACAAGACCAAGGTGGTGGCCACCCTGACCGCGGGCGAGGGGCCGGACATCGTCAACATCCACAACAGCTGGGCCTACGACTACGTGGACTCCGGGCTGATCGAGCCGGTGCCCGAGGGGCTGTTCGAACCGGATGAGCTCGACACGCGATTCTTCGACCTGTCCCGCTCGTTCTCCCTGCGCGGCGTGTACTACGGCGTGCCCACCGGCGGCGCCAACCTGGCGCTGTTCTACAACCGGGCGATGTTCGCCGAGCAGGGCCTGGCGCCGCCGCGGACCTGGAGCGAGATGGACGCGGCCGCGCGCTCCCTGGCCCGCAGGGACCGCCACGGCCGGCTGGTCCGGGCCGGGGCCAGCGTCGGCCGAGGCGACGGCCAGGGCTGGAACCTGATGGTGGACGGGCTGCTGCCCCAGGCCGGCGTACAGCTGCTGTCCGACGACGGTCGCGCCGTGGGCTGGAACACGCCCGCGGGCGTGGACGTGCTGGCCTGGTTCACCGCGTTCGCCCACGGACCGGACGCGCCCAACTCGGTGCTGTTCCCCCTGCCCCACGACGCGTTCCCGCTGGGCATCTCGGCCATGATCGTAGACGGCGCGTGGCGCATCGCCGCGCTGCGCACCGGCGCCCCGGATCTGGACTACGGCACGGCCCTGCTGCCGCTGGCCGACGGCAGCGCCACGCCGGCCACCTACGGCACGGCCTGGGGCAGCGCGGTCACCCGCCGGACCGATGGCCCGGTACGCGACGCGGCCTGGCAGTTCGTGCACTTCCTGGCGAGCTACGACAGCATGACCACCTGGGCCGAGCACACCGGCGAGCTACCCATGCGGCGCCGGGTCCTGGACGACGACCTGTTCCGCGCCCGGATGGACGAACTGACCGACGGCCGCATCGCGCCGTTCATCGAGCAGATGCCCTACGCCCACGCCTCGCTGAAGAAGGACGAGACCGTGTACAAGCGGGCCGTGGTCGACGCCATCGACCGCGTGCTGCTACGCGGCGTGGACCCGGCCGAGGCGCTGGCCGACGCGGCCGGGCAGGTCGACGCCATGCTGGAGGCGGAGTGAACGCCCTGCGCCTGAAGCTGTCGGCCAACGGCTGGGGCCTGCTGTTCGTGGCGCCCGCGGCGACCTTCTTCCTGGTGGTGAACCTGCTGCCGATGCTGTACGCGCTGTTCCTGTCGCTGCACGACTGGAACCTGCTGTCGGTGTCGAAGTCGTTCGTGTTCCTGGAGAACTACTACGCCCTGGCCAGCGACCCGGCGTTCCGCCGCGCACTGCTCAACACCTTCCTGTACTGCGCGATCACCGTGCCGCTGGGCCTGTCCCTGGCGCTGTTCGTGGCCGTGCTGCTCAACGAGAGGATCCGCGCCCAGGGCCTGTTCCGCACGATGTACTTCATCCCGGTGGTCACCTCGGTGGTGGCCAGCGGCTACATCTGGAAGTGGCTGTACGACCCCACCTTCGGTCTGCTCAACCAGGTGATCGCCCCGCTCGGCCTGCAGATCCCGTTCCTGGAGAGCACGGCCTGGGCCCTGCCCTCGATCGCGCTGATGAGCATCTGGAAGGGCCTGGGCTTCAACGTGGTGGTGTTCCTCGCCGGGCTGCAGGGGATCCCGAGCTACGTGTACGAGGCCGCCCGCGTGGACGGCACCAGCCGCTGGCGCACGTTCACCCGCATCACCCTGCCGCTGCTCAACCCGACCGTGGTGTTCCTGTCGGTGATGGGCGTGATGCACTCGCTGAAGATCTTCGGCGAGGTGTTCGTGATGAGCGAGGACGGCGGCCCGCTCAACAGCACGTCGTCGATCGTGTTCCAGGTGGTGCAGACCTCGTTCGAGTCCCACGACATGGGGTACGGCGCGGCCATGACCATGATCCTGTTCGTGATGATCGTGGCCGTGACCGTGTTCCAGATGAAGGTCCTGACGAAGAAGTTCGAGTACTGAGGGCGACGAGACATGAACCGCGCGCGAACGATCACCGTGTACGTCCTGCTGGCCATCGGCGGACTGCTGATGGTGTTCCCGTTCCTGTGGAGCGTGCTCGCCTCGTTCAAGGCCCCCGACGAGATCTTCACCCTGCAGCCGAAGCTGCTGCCTGCCGACCCCACCCTGGACAACTACCGCCAGGTGCTGTCCAACGCCGCGTTCGGCCGCTGGTACCTCAACTCGGTGCTGGTGGCGGTGGTCGTGACGATCAGCGTCTGCCTGTTCTCGTCGCTGGCGGGCTACTCGCTGGCCAAGTACCGCTACGCCGGCCGCACGGTGATCTTCGCGGCCATCCTGTCCACGATGATGATCCCGGCCGAGATGCTGGTCATCCCCTGGTTCATCACCGGCGGCTACCTGGGGCTGTCCGACACCTACCTGGGGATCCTGTTCCCGGGCCTGATCAGCGCCTTCGGCGTGTTCCTGATGAAGCAGTTCATGGAGGGGATCCCGGACGCGCTGATCGAGTCGGCCCGCATCGACGGCACGTCGGAGGTTCGCATCTTCTTCCGGGTGGTGCTGCCCCTGGTGAAGCCCGCGCTGGCGTCCCTGGCGATCTTCACCTTCGTCAGCAACTGGGACGCGTTCCTGTGGCCGCTGATCATCACCAACGAGGCGTCGATGTTCACCCTGCCGGTGGGATTGCAGTCGTTCGCCGGCGCCCACGGCATCGAGTACCACCTGATCATCGCAGCGGCCAACCTGGTGGTGCTGCCGGTGCTGATCGTGTTCCTGGTGCTGCAGCGCCAGATCATCCAGGGCATCGCCCTGACCGGGCTGAAGGGCTGAATCCGTGGCAGGCGTGACCCTCGAGAACGTGCGCAAGGCCTACGGCGACAACCTGGTCGTCAAGCAGTTCGACCTGGCCATCGAGGAGGGCGAGTTCGTGGTCCTGCTCGGTGGTTCAGGGTGCGGCAAGAGCACGGTACTGCGCATGATCGCCGGGCTGGAGACGATCACCGACGGTACGATCCGCATCGGCGACCGCGTGGTCAACGACCTCGACCCCGGCGAACGTGACATCGCGTTCGTGTTCCAGAACTACGCGCTGTACCCTCACATGAACGTGCGCCAGAACATGGCATTCTGCCTCGAGAACCTGCGGCTGCCGCGAACGGAGATCACCCAGCGGGTCGAGGACGCGGCGCGCATCGTGCACATGGACGAGCTACTGGACAGGCTGCCCGGCCAGCTGTCCGGTGGCCAGCGCCAGCGGGTGGCCATCGGCCGCGCCATCGTGCGGCGCTCCGAGGTGCTGCTGATGGACGAGCCGCTGAGCAACCTCGACGCCAAGCTGCGCGGCGAGATGCGCGCGGAGATCGCCCGCATCCAGGACGACCTCGGCATCACCACGGTCTACGTGACGCACGACCAGGTCGAGGCCATGACCATGGCCGACCGCATCGTGATCCTGCACGACGGCCTGATCCAGCAGATCGGCGCGCCGATGCAGGTGTTCCGCAACCCCATCAACCGCTTCGTGGCCGGATTCATCGGCAGCCCCTCGATGAACTTCCTGGACGTGGAGGTCGTGGGGGACGGCGACGCGCTGTCGTTGCAGGGCGAGGGCGTGCGGGTACCGCTGATCGAGCGGCACGCCCACAGGCTCGAGGGGTACGCAGGTCGCTCGATCGTGCTGGGTCTCCGTCCCCAGGCCGTGTCCGCCAGCGACACCGATGGGGCCGCGGTCACGGGCACGGTGCGACTGATCGAGCCGTTCGGCACCGAGACCTATATCCAGCTCGACACGGGCACGGCGACCGTCACCGCGCGCCTCGAACCCGGGGACGATCCGGTCCGTGGCGAGCGCTTTGGGCTTTCCATCGAGCCCGACGACCTGTATTTCTTCGATCCGGAGAACAACGCAGCGATCGTCTGACTGGTGGGGACTACGTGAGCGACGCATCGAAGACACGAGCGGAATTGGAGGCCGAGATCTTCCAGCTTCGCGCGACCAACCGTCGGCTACGCATGGAGCGCGACGCGGCCGAGGAGGCCTCCCTCGAGACCGGCCACTACGCGGCCCAGTACGAGGACCTGTTCCACCACTCGCTCAACGGCCTCTTGCTCGTGCGGGCGGTGGAAGACGACCGCGGAGGGGTGGTGGACGCGATGCTCATCGCCGTCAACGAGGCGTTCGAGCAGATCTCGGGCCACCCTGCCAGCGCATTGAAGAAGCGGCGTCTCACCGAGGTATTCGACCACATCGACCTGTCCCCCTACCTGCCGGCCTTCGCCAGGCTGATCGAGGACGAGGAGCCAGTCCGGCTGGAGGCCCACGTCAAGGAGGTCGACCGCCACTTCGAGGTCGGCGCCTTCTCGCCCGCACCCGGGTTCGCGGCCATCTCCGTGATCGACGTGGGCGAGCGCGTGCGCCACACCGAGGAGCTCGAGCAGCTGGTGGACGACCGCACCACCGAGCTGTCCGAGGTCTCCACCCAGCTCGAGACCGTGCTCGCGGCCAGCCCGGACCTGATCTTCACGGTCGAACGCGACGGCACGATCCGCTACATCAACCGCGCGCCCCCCGACCGCACCGTGGACGACGTCATCGGCCTGTCCGTGTACGACGCCATGCCCCTAGAGTCCCACGATCGTATCCGTCAGGCACTCGCGCTCGTGTTCGAGCGGGGCGGATCGGTGGAGTACGAGGCCGCGGGCCAGGAGGGCCGGCAGTGGTACTCCCGGGTCGTGCCCGTGGACGAGGTGAGCGGCCGCAAGGCGCTGATCATCGCCACGGACGTCACCGAGAAGCACCGCCGCTCCGAGGAGCTGGCCGCGCTCAACCGCGAGCTGGAGCGCTCCAACCGCGAACTGGCCGACTTCGCCTACGTCGCGTCCCACGACCTGCAGGAGCCGCTGCGCACGATCACCGGCTTCATCCAGCTGCTGCAGCGGCGGTACGCCGAAAGCTTCGACGAGCGCGGCGACCACTACCTCGAGCTGGTCGTCGAGGGAGCGGCGCACATGAAAGCGCTGATCGACGGCCTGCTGGAGTACTCCCGGATCCAGACCCACGGTCGCCCCATGGAGACCGTGGACGCGACCGACGCCCTGCGCGTGGCCCTGGCCGCGACCCGCGCCGCGTTCGAGGAGTCGTCCATGCTGGTCACCTGGGACGACCTGCCCGTGGTGCGCGCGGATCGCACGCAGCTGCTGCAGCTGCTGCAGAACCTGCTGTCCAACGCGATCAAGTTCCGCCGCACGGACGAGCCCTCGGTGCACGTGTCCGCCCGGCGCGACGGGGACTGGTGGCAGTTCGCGGTAAGGGACGACGGCATCGGCATCGAACCGCAGTACGTCGAGCGCATCTTCAAGATCTTCCAGCGCCTGCACCGGCGCGATCAGATCCCGGGCACGGGCATCGGCCTGTCCGTGTGCGCGCGCATCGTGCAGCGGCACGGCGGCCGCATCTGGCTGGAGTCCACGCCCGGCGAGGGCTCGACGTTCCTCTTCACCCTGCCCGCGGCGGACTGACGATCCCGAACAGCGCCCGCGCCGTCCCCCCCAGCACCGCCGACAGCACCTGGGGATCGCGCACCCGCTCGACGATCCGCACCAGCTCGCGGTCCCACGCGTAGGGGATGTTGGGGAAGTCCGTGCCGTACATCACGCGGTCGGGCAGCGCCTCGAGCAGGTCCCAGCGCTGGGGGTAGTCGAAGTACCCGGCCAGCATCATGGTCGTGTCCAGCCACAGGTGGTCGAATTGCCGCGCGAGCGCCCCGAAGGCGTCGAACTCGTCCCCGCCGAGGTGGGGCACGCACAGGCGCAGCTCCGGCCAGCGGCGCAGGACCTCCTCGATGCGGTCCGCCGAGCAGATCGCGTGGGGATCTCGCGGGTAGGCCGGGCTGCGCGGCTCCCGGCCGGCGTGCATCACCAGCGGACGGTCGTACCGCACGCAGGCGCGGTACACGCCATCCATGCGCGGGTCGTCCGGGGCCACGCCCTGCACGTGCAGGTGCAGCTTCACCCCGGCCAGGCCCAGGCCGAACCCCTCGGCCAGCACCTCCTCGGCGCCCTCCTCGCCAGGGAACACCGTGGCCAGGCCGGTGACCCGCTCGCGGTCCGCGCAGAACCGGGCCAGCTCCCGGTTCATCCCGCGCGCCAGGCCGGGCCGGTGGGCATAGTGCAGCGCCACGACATGGGCCACACCACGGCCCAGCAGGAAGTCCACGATGCCGGCGTTGTCCATGCGATAGCGCACCGGCCACGCGTGCTGGTCGAACCAGCGTCGGATCGCACGCCACATGGCGTCGGAGAACAGGTGCACGTGGGCGTCGATCACCTCGGGCAGGCCGTCGGGTACCGTCGGCCCCTCCTCGTCGTCGAGGCCGGGCAGGGGCGCGTGCGACAGGGCTCCGTCCATGGCGCGCATCCTACCGCGTCCGCGTCGACACGGAAGCCCCGCGGGCTGCTAGCATGGGCGACCACGACCTGGAGGGAGCATGAACCGCATCGTCGCCCTGCTGGGCCTGGTCGTCTGCCTGTGCGCCGCAACCGCCGTATCCGCCGAGGTGGACGTCACCACCGTCAACCTGCGTGGCGTGACGGGGTACGACGTCAACGGGATCGGACCGATCCTGGTGCAGGCCGATGCACAGCGGAACCGCGTGATCGTGGCCAACACGCTCAGCTCGTCCGTGTCCATCATCGACGGCACCAACGACGAGGTCACCACCATCGCCACCGACGCTCGCGGCCTGCAGCACCTCAAGGCCGCGGCCCTGGCCGTGCACGCGCGCAGCGGGCGGGTGTACCTGATCGCCTACCGCAGCCTGGTGGTGGTCGACCCGGACAGCGGCACCTCGGTCACCTACCCCACGGGCGCCCAGTTCGAGTCCGTGGTGGTCGACGAGGCATCGGGCAACGCCTTCCTGGTCGGCCGGGAGACCGGCGAGATCGGGTTCCTCAACGCGCGCAATCGGCGCTTCGGCACCCTGCCGTGGCTGAGCCACGCCGAGGACCTGGTCAACCTCAACCAGACGCCGCCGCCGCCCCTGCGGCGCGTGGTCGCCCTGCCCGCCGGGGACAGCCGGCGGTCACGCATCGCCGCCCTGGACGGCTTCGAGTCGAAGCTCTACCTGTTCGACGCCGCGCGCGGCCGGCAGATCTCGTCGCGGTCGCTGCCGTTGCAGGCGGGTGGCCGCTGGCACGTCGCGGGCATGGACGATGACGGCAGCCACGTCTACGTGGTCACCGAGACGGCCAAGCGCGAGGCGATCCAGGCGGCCCGGGTCGCCGTCGACGGCGACGACGACCTGGTGGTCGAGCTGCCCGGTTTCACCGAACCCGTGGGCATGCGCTACAACCCGGCCCGCGGTCAGCTGCTCCTGCCGTACGACAACCACGCCATCCTGCACGTGGTGGACTTCACGGCCGAGGGCGAGCTGCGGGAGGTGCCGATCCCGGCCTACGGTAACGACGCCACCGCCCTCAACGACGACGGCACCGTGCTGTTCATCGGCAGCTGGGCCCACGGTGAGGTCGAGGTGGTCGACCTGGTCGAGGAGACCTTCGTCGGCCGCTTCGAGGACCTGGGCATCATCCCCCACCAGCACGCCATGACCTTCAACGCGGCCAACGGCGACCTGTACTTCCCGCTGGGCGCCACCGCGGTCAACGGCTGCTTCGGTGCGGCCGTCACCCGGCTCGACCCCGAGACCGGCAGCTCGCGCAAGATCCACACCGGGTTCGCGCCCATCGACCTCGTCGAGGTGCCGGGGCGATTCCTGGTCTTCGGCAACGAGGATCGCTTCTTCGAGGTGTTCCCCGACGGGCACACCCGCCTGCACGACCTGCCCCACGCGTGGCCCACGCGCGCGCTGCAGGGGCCCGACGGCGTGGTCTACCTGGTCTACGGTCCGCACCAGTCGTACTGGCCGACCGTGTACATCTGGGGGGCACGAAACGGTGTACTGACCATCGATCCCGCGGACCTGTCCACGTATGACCGGCGGATCCCGCGGCAGCCGCTCGCCCCGCTGGTTGCGTCGGACGGCGCCCTGGTCATGCCACAGAACAACTGGGGTAGCGAGAAGCAGTTCCTCACCTTCCTCCCCGACAGCGTGCGCGTGATGGACATGCGTGAGCGCCTGGAGCTGCCCGACGAGGTGACCCGCGAGACCACGCAGCGGGTGATGGAGTACGACCCGGCAACGGACGAGCTGTTCCTGCTGCGGGTGGGCGAGTCCGACACCGAGCCGTCGATCCTGCAGGTGATCGACCGCGGCACGGGCGAGGTGAAGCACCGGATCGAGGTCGGCGCAAACGCCACCGACCTGGCCTTCGACGCCAACTACCTGTACGTGGCCGCCTTCGGCGACGGCCGCGTGGACCTGGTCGCCCGCAGCACCGGCTCGGTGCAGCCCATCCCCACGGGCAGCGCGCCGCTGCGGCTGGGCCAGGTCGGCGGCTCCACCTGGGTCCTGGACCACCTGTCCAACGGCGTGCAGCAGATCGGCGGCAGCGGCACCCGCTGGCCCCTGGAGATCGCCGGTCACGCCGACGACCTCTACGCCTGGGGTGACGACCTGGTGGTGATCGCCCACGCCCCGGACAAGCTCACGGCCACCCTGTTGGACCCGGCCAACGGCGAGGCCACCACCGTCCTGGAACACACCTACCCCTTCGGCGACACCCGCTTCGACACCCCCAACTCGGCGTTCTACATGAGCGGCCAGTTCGGCGACGCCGTCTTCCACCTCACCCGCGCCGAGGTATCCGAGGACGGCTCCCTCTACCTCGCCGACTTCCTCTCCGGCCAGGTCTTCATCCTCCGTCGCGCGCCCTGAACCACCTCCCGTAGAATGCACCCAGGAGGGGTGGTGCCCCGATCACGATCCATCGGCCTGGGATCCGTCTGCTCGTTGCTGCTGTACGCCTGGGGCTGCCCCGGTTCGCTGCACACCACCGACGACGACACGGCCAGCCCGGACGACGACGACACCGCGCTCCAGGACGACGACACCGCGGACGACGACGACAGCGCGGCCACCGACACCCTCGACGCCCGCGCCGTGGTCCTGGTGAACCTGCAGTCCGACCACCAGGCGCGGTTCGGCACCCGGATCGAACCCTACCTGCAGCACCTGGGGGTGCCCTACGTCACCCTGGACATCTCCACCACCGAGGTCACCCCCGCCATCGGCGACCACGCGCTGATCGTCGTCGGCCACCCGGGCCTCGACCTCGACGGCGCCTTCCTCGACGCAGCCGAGCAGACCGTCATCGTCGACGCCGTCCAGGCCGGCACCGGCCTGGTCGGCTTCGATCACGACCTGTCCGCGGACGGCGAGACCGCCCGCTACGCGTTCGTCGACGAGCTGTTCGGCTTCGACTACGGCGGCACCACCTCGGCGGCCGGGATCGAGTTCATCTCCCCAGACGACGCAGGCATGACCCTCGACTGCTGGGACGACGCCCACCAGGATCCGGTGCTCGCCACCACCACCGACGCTGCCGATCTGGACGAGGCCGACGGCCAGTGGACCGAGTTCCACTGGGTGGACGGCGGCCGGCCGTTCCCGGCCGTGTTCGCGGGCGCGGACGAGGAAGCCCTGGGCCTGCCCGTGATGCACTTCTTCGCCAGCGGCGTCGAGCCGGGCGAGTACGAGGTCCGCGCCGACCTGTACACCTCGGGCAGCGGCCGGGACATGCGCTACTTCTACGGGTTCGACGCCGCCGACCCGAAGGCCGCATTCGTGGACACCGTGGGCGGCGCCGGCGGCTCCGACCAGCACGAGTGGACCACCCTGGACACGGTCACGATCGACGACGGCGAGTTCCACCTGTACGTGGTGGACGCGGACCTGCTCGGCGGCTCCTACCCCTACTTCGGCTGGGCCCACGTGCGGTTGGTGTCGACGGACGCGTCCGACGAGCCGCACTGGATCACCGCACGGCACGAGATCGGCGAGATCATCGACACCGCGGAGATGGACCTGGCCGGTATCGACGCGCCCGGCGGCGTCGAGGTGCTCGCCCGTGCCGGGGACCAACCCCTGCTCGCGATCACCACCGCGGGTGACGGCCACGCGGTCCAGTGGGGCAGCACGGACTGGATGTCCCACGAGGTCCGCGGTCCGATGTACGGCCTCGACGACCTGGTCTGGCGCAGCCTGGCCTGGGCCGCGCGCAAGCCGTTCGTCATGCAGGGCCTGCCCCCGCTGGTGACCATGCGCGTGGACGACGTGTCCGGTCCGCTGGACTGGGTCGAGGCGGCCAACGACGCGGGGCTGTCCCCCTGGCTGGGCGTGTTCCTGCACGACATGGACGGCACGGACACCGAGTTGCTCGCCGAGCTGGCCGGGTCCGGCCTGGCCACGGCCTCGGTGCACGCCTACACGAGCTCGGACTTCTTCTACTACGACCACGGCAGCGCCACGGACCGGCCCGACGATCTCGTCGCCGCGGGCTACGCCGAGGCCACCGAGTGGCACGAGGACCACGACATCCCCATCTCGCCGTTCGTACTGCCCCACTACTACGAGTTCGGCACCAACGTGTTCGACGGCCTCGACGCCTGGGACGTGCAGTTCGTGGGCACGGTGATGAGCCCGGGCCTCCCGTACGGCGGCTCCACGCCGTGGCTGCCCCTGGGCCCGTACCGCCGGTACGAGGGCGGTGCGTCGCCCGACGCCGTGCCGTTCACCTACACCGACTACCTGACCGTGTCCGACCACCCGGAATTCGACGACCGCTTCTTCGTGTGCGTGACCGAGATCCGGGACGACGCGGGTTACGAGTGGTACCCGGACGGCGACGTCACGGAGACGGCGGCTCGCGGGGTGCGCCAGGTCGAGCGCGCGCTCGACGGCATGGCCGTGGCCACCCTGTTCACCCACGAGGTGTACATCCGCAACATCGCCGCGCACGACTGGACCGCGATCATGGAGTCGATCCACGCCCAGCTGGTGGACCACGCGCCGCAGTACGTGACCCAGGAGGAGGCCTGCGCCTACGCCCGCGCGGTGTTCGAGTCCGCCATCTCCGAGTCGGCCGTGGACCCGGCCACCGGAGCGATGACCGTCACCCTGACCGGCGTGTCCGACGTGCCCACACAGCTCGCCCGGTTCACCGACGACGGCGACGAGGTGACACTGGACTGGATCGACGTCCCCCCGTTCAGCAACGAGGTCACGGTCGAGGCCGCCCCGCGGTAGGTCGGGACCGCTTCCGGGCGCTCCCTACGGCTCGTCGCCGCCGATCTGGTTGGTGCGGCAGCGATGGTCCTCGTCGCCCAGGGGGAAGACCGTGGCCTCGGCCTCCAGGGACGGATCGCCGGGGATCGATGCGGTGAAGGTGAAGTGCATGCCGGGATCGTCGTCGTTGGCGTGGTCCGCGATCCAGCCGTCGCACCAGCCCACCGGGTCGAAGGTCACGCCGTGCTGCGCGGCGCAGTCGTCGATGAAGTCCCGCACGTCCTCGTACGGCACCAGCTGGACGTCCGGGTCGACGCGCGGCACCGCGCCCCAGGTGTCCCACTCAGCCGCGATCTCCTCGGAAGTGGGATCGCCACCGTCCGCGCCCACGCCCCACCAGTCCACCAGCCGCACCCACCCCAGTTCGACCTGGAACCACACGTCCGTGTACGAGCTGTACTGCGCCTCGTGCGTGTTCACGTTCCGCGCGCGAAAGTGGCACGCCATCTCGTCGTCGGTCAGCCCGGAAACGTCCTGCGCGTGTGCGATGAACTCGTCGTGGTAGCGCTGCTGCACGTCCGGACCCCCGCAGTCCCCACCCGCGCATTCGTCCGACGGCCACTCGTCGCCGCAGACGGCCTCGAAGTCCAGGGGCTGGCTCTCGTCCACGTTGCAGCCGTCGTCGTCGTCATCGTCGTCCCCGGTGACGGGGCAGCCGGCCAGCAGCAGCAGGCCCAGCATCAGTGCGATACGGTCCATGGGGTGTCCTCCCGTGGGTCCACCGTACCGCGCCAGCGGTGCCGCGCCGCGGGTCCAACCGTGCCCGAGCTGCTATCCTCGCCGCCCCATGCGCGTCGCGGTCATCTCCCCTCCCCCGCTCAAGCCCTCCGAGCCCGGAGCGTCCGGCGGCGCGGCCGCGGGCGTGCTGCGGGCCATGGGGGTGGACGTGCTGCACGTGGACGCGTCCATCGGCTGGCACGTGCATGCGCTGGTGGACGGAGCGCTGCAGCCGCTGCGCGATGTGCGCACCTACGTCGATCGCCACGTGTACACCTCGGCCGTGGACCGGCTGGAGGCCGGACTGGCGCGCGCGGCCGAGCCGTTCCCGGGCGTGCGGCTGGGAGTCGGCATGGTCGCCCTGGTCGACCCGCCGCGGCGGCTGGAGAGCACGGCCACGCTGACGGAGCTGGCCGACGTGCACGGACCGTTCGACGCCTACTTCCGCGATCGCCTGATCCCGGACCTGGTCGACGCGGACGCCGGGATCGCCGCCATCTCCCTGACCTTCCAGCAGCAGCTGCCCGCCACCCTGCGACTGCTGCGGCTGCTGTCGGAGGCAGCGCCGGCGATCACACGCGTCGTGGGCGGCCCGCTGGTGTCGTGCTGGCGAGCGGCGGGCATTCGACCGCCGCTGTTCCACGACGCAGACCACGTTTTCGGCGCGGACGACGAGGCCCTCGACCACCTCGCCACCCTGGCCGGATCGGCCCCGGGCGCGGCCAAGGCCGCCATCACCGGCCCGCTGGCCGTGCCCCTGGACCAAGCGCCGTGGCCCGACTACCTCGCGCCGCTGCCCGTGATCCCGGCCGCCCTCGGCCGCGGCTGCCCCTGGCGGCGCTGCACCTTCTGCCCGGACCACATGCACCCCCGGCACGCACCCTGCGGCGACGAGCCGGTCGAATCCTGGCTGACGCGGGTCGCGCAACGCTTCCCCGACGGCGCCATGCTCCACCTCACCGACTCGGCCCTGCCCCCGGACCGCCTGGCCCACGTCGCCACCGTGATCGAGCGATACGATCTCCCGCTCCGCTGGCACGGCTTCGTGCGCGTGGACCGCCGATTCGCCACCCCAGACTTCGCCGATCAGCTCGCCCGCGGCGGCTGCGCCCTGCTCCAGTTCGGCGTGGAGAGCGGCTCACGGCCCATGCTGCGCGCCATGGGCAAGGGCCACACCCCCGGACTGGCCGCGGACGTCCTCCACGCCACGGCCGCCGCCGGCATCGCCAACCAGGTCTACCTGCTGTTCGGCCTGCCCAACGAGACCGACGAACACCGCGAACACACGCTCCACCTCGTCGAGTCCTGCGCCGACGCCATCCACGCCATCAACCCCGCCCTCCTCAACCTCCCCCTCGGCTCCCCCATGCACGCCACCCCGGAGCGCTTCGGCATCACCGCCCAGCACCCCTTCGGCACCGACGCCGACCTCTCCCTCTACACCGACTTCCGCTGCGCCTCCACCCCCCCCCGCCGGGGAGCCCGCCGGGGGGGGGCCCGCCGCGGCGGGCAGGCCC